>CAWVTK010000009.1:0-25655 GCA_963933205.1 uncultured Flavobacteriales bacterium | reverse complement strand
TTAGTAAATTTTTCACGACCTTTTCGTACCAACTGCTGAATAGTAGGCATAATGCTGTTTTAGTTTATAATTCATTTATATACAACTTCCCTAATTTTTAGGGATTGCAAATGTATAACTTTTCCACAATCTTACAAACAGCAATTCTCTTTTATTTATTGATCCACTTACTTTTAACTGTTTTGGGTGCTTAACAGACCTATCAATAGTAAGTATTTAATAGAAATACAAATATAATGGATGATAAAAAGCAAATATTGGGCTTAGGCAACACAAAAACAAACGGATTATTAGCGGTTCATTTTTTTTGTATTGAAGTATAAAAAGCCTAGAATAAAAATTAAATTGAACCTTATTCAAAATTTTTTGACCTCTTACAATAAGTACAAGAAAAATGAGTGACTATTTAGCGCATTTGAACCCATCGCAGCGAAAAGCTGTAGAACAAACTCAAGGACCTTTAATGGTTATTGCAGGAGCAGGATCGGGTAAAACCAGAGTTTTAACTTACCGAATAGCTCATCTGCTAAAAAAAGGGGTCGATTCTTTTAACATACTCTCCTTAACTTTTACCAATAAGGCGGCTAAGGAAATGAAAGAGCGAATTGAAAAAATTATTGGCCCCGAAGCAAAAAATATATGGATGGGAACCTTTCACTCTGTATTTGCAAGAATATTGCGTTTTGAAGCGGACAAAATTGGCTACCCCTCTAATTTTACAATATACGATTCGGATGATTCCAAAGCATTGCTTCGACGTGTTATTAAAGAGATGAGTTTAGACACCGACATCTACAAGGTAAATATAGTTGCCTCTAGGATTTCCTCTTTTAAAAACAATTTAATTACAGTTAAAGCATACAACAACAATGCGGAACTTAAAACGCAAGACGATGCTGCTCATAGACCACAAATGGGAGTACTCTACGAGAAATACGTTAAAGAATGTTTTAAGTCTGGCGCAATGGATTTTGATGATTTGCTACTTAAAACCAACGAACTTATTTTCCGATTTCCAGAGGTACTCTTAAAATACCAAACAAGGTTTAAGTACATTTTGGTTGATGAGTATCAGGATACCAACCATTCTCAATACTTAATAGTAAAAGCGCTGGCCTCCAAATTTGAAAACCTATGCGTTGTTGGAGACGATGCTCAAAGCATATACGCATTCCGTGGTGCCAACATTCGCAACATACTCAACTTTAAGAAAGATTATAAGGATGCAAAAATTATAAAACTCGAGCAAAATTACCGCTCTACCCAAAACATAGTAAAAGCGGCCAATAGTATTATTAGTAAAAATACCGAACAGCTCGATAAAAAAGTTTGGACCTCGAACGATGTAGGCGATAAGATTAAAGTAAACAGAGCTATGTCTGACAGTGATGAAGCAGCTTCCGTAGCTTCAAATATTCAAGAAACCAAAAACCGACATCAGGCTCTTAACGAAAGCTTTGCTATTCTTTACCGTACAAATGCTCAATCTAGGAGCATGGAAGAGGCTTTAAGGAAAAGAAGTATTCCTTACCGCATTTATGGAGGACTTTCTTTTTACCAAAGAAAAGAGATTAAAGATTTGATGGCATATTTTCGTATGGCCACAAATCAAAAAGATGAGGAAGCTTTACGTAGAATTATCAATTACCCAAAAAGAGGCATTGGAAACAGCTCTATAGATCGCATAACATTGCGCGCTAAAGAAGAGCAAAAATCTTTGTGGGAGGTGGTGGCAAATATTAAAAATGAAACCACAGGCATAAATGCTGGGAGCGAAACAAAAGTAGACAATTTTTCAGTTCTCATAAAGGGTTTTCAGGCACTGGCATTAGAAAAAGATGCCTATGAAGTTGCCAGTTATATTGCAAAGCAATCGGGTTTATCTAGAGAGATGCAAGCCGATAAAACACCCGAAGGAATAAGCAAATACGAGAATTTACAAGAACTGCTTAACGGCTTAAAAGACTTTGTAGACCAAGAAAACAATAAGCCAGAAGAAGAACGAAACACAAGCTTGAGCTACTACCTGGAAGATATTGCTCTATTAACAGACAACGACAAGGAAGACGATGACCAAGGCGACCACGTATCTTTAATGACGATACATCAGTCCAAAGGACTCGAATATCCGTATGTGTATATTGTAGGTTTGGAAGAAAATCTTTTCCCTTCTCAAATGTCGATGAGCTCTAGAGCCGACCTGGAAGAAGAAAGACGCTTGTTTTATGTTGCACTAACACGGGCAGAAAAAAGAGCCACACTAAGTTATGCCTTAAGTAGGTACAGGTGGGGCAATCTTATTGATTGTGAGCCAAGTAGATTTTTAGACGAAATAGACGAAGCGTACTTGGACCTGAGTTTTGTAAATGTAAAACCTACACGAAGAACTGGCGATACTAGAAACGCAGGAACTAACTACAAAACAAACGTACCCTCTAGATTTAATAAATCTGCTCAAAATAAAGAAAAAGAAAAACCAAGTATAAAACCTGTATTTGTACCAAAAAACCTAAAAAAGCTAGACCCTAACCTACAAGCCAGAAACTATACAGAACAACAATACACTACAGGTATGAAGGTAGAACACGACAGATTTGGTTTAGGTATTATTTGCAAATTAGAAGGCAATGGTGCCAATAAAAAAATAAGCATTAACTTTACGGATGTTGGAGAGAAAACGCTCCTTGCAAAATTTGCGAAACTCAACATTCTGAAATAAACTATTTGAATGGAATACAATACAAGCTTACCGCATTTAATAATTCCCGAATACGGAAGAAATGTACAGAAGATGGTTCACTCGATTATAGAAATTGAGGACCGAGAAAAAAGAAATCATCAAGCAAAAGCCATAATTGAAGTGATGGGGAACTTAAACCCCCACCTAAGAGATGTGCCCGATTTTAAGCACAAACTTTGGGACCACCTCTTTATTATGTCGGAATTTGCACTAGACGTAGACTCGCCTTATGGGAAACCCTCTAAAGAGTCTTTTGAAGAAAAACCAGATCGAATTTCCTATTCCGATAACAACATAAAGCTTCGGCATTACGGTAAAATTTTACCGCAAATTATAGAACATACTATCGGCATGGAGGATAGTGAACATAAAGACATCCTAGTTTTTTGTATTGCAAACCACATGAAAAAATCCTATTTAACCTGGAATAAATCTACGGTTGAAGATGAGGTAATCTTAAAGCACCTTGCTCAAATATCTGGAGGGAAACTAGAAATGAAAGACCGTTTTAAACTTGCAGCTTTTGCAAGTGTAAAACCACAAGAGAAAACCAAGAAAAAGCAACAAAACAATCGTGGAAAATCAAACCACGGTAAAAGAAAATAAACCCCATGGCTTCATTCAAAATTAAAGGTGGTAAAAAACTTGCTGGACAAATTACACCACAAGGAGCAAAAAATGAAGCGCTTCAAATTTTAAGTGCCGTACTTTTATCTTCCGAAAAGATAATCATCGAGAATATACCAGATATTGTAGATGTAAATAAACTGATTGAAATTCTTGGAGACCTAGGCGTTAAAATCAATAAACTTGGTAAAGGCTCCTATAGTTTTCAGGCAGACGAAATAAACTTAGACCACTTATACAGTGATGACTTTAGAATTAAAGGTGGCAGACTAAGAGGATCTATAATGATTGTAGGCCCCTTGCTTGCTCGTTTTGGAAAAGCAGCCATACCTAGGCCCGGTGGAGACAAAATTGGAAGAAGAAGATTAGACACACACTTTATAGGCTTTGAAAAACTTGGTGCTACCTTTAACTACGATGATAAAAATGGTTTCTTCGAAATTAAAGCCCCAGAATTAAAAGGTGCTTACATGCTTTTAGAAGAAGCCTCGGTTACCGGAACAGCCAACATCGTTATGGCAGCTTGTTTGGCAAAAGGAAAAACAACCATTTACAACGCTGCTTGCGAACCTTATTTGCAACAGTTGTGTAAAATGATAAACCGCATGGGCGGAAATATTACCGGAATTGGATCTAATCTATTAGTTATTAATGGAGTAGAAAAGCTTAGCGGATGCAAGCATCGTGTATTGCCAGACATGATTGAGATTGGCTCGTGGATTGGCTTAGCTGCCATGACACAATCAGAACTCACCATTAAGGATGTTGCTTACGACGAACTCGGTGTAATACCTAGCACCTTTAAAAAATTAGGCGTAAAGTTAGAACGAAAAGGGGACGATATTTTCATACCAGCTCAAGATCATTACCAGGTTGAAAGCTTTATTGACGGATCAATCATGAATATTTCAGACGCTCCATGGCCTGGTTTTACTCCCGATTTATTAAGCATTATATTGGTTGTAGCAACGCAGGCAAAAGGCTCTGTTCTAATTCATCAAAAAATGTTTGAAAGTCGTTTGTTTTTTACAGACAAACTAATTGACATGGGTGCACAAATTATACTTTGCGACCCGCACCGAGCTACGGTTATTGGTTTAGATAGATCGAGTTCCTTAAAACCAACGGTGATGTCTTCGCCAGATATTAGAGCTGGTATTTCTTTATTAATTGCCGCCTTATCGGCAGATGGAGAAAGCACCATCCATAACATAGAACAAATTGATAGAGGCTATGAAGATATCGAGGCTCGTCTTCTTGCAATTGGCGCAGATATTACTCGAATTTCCTAGAACAAACAGACTTTTACTTTCGAATAATTACTATTTTATAGTTTAGTAGAGGCAATAGACTAAATTAAATTTTCACAAATTTCCAGAACATACCACTATGAAGAAATTAACGAATATTCTATTTATATCCTGCATTTGCATTTGCTTTAGCTTTATAACTACAGACTCTGTTTTATTAGGCACCCAATCGGATGGTTTGAATATTGGCGATAAGGCTCCTGAATTCACACTCGAATCTCCAGAAGGTTTAGCGTTTTCGTTAAGTGATTACAAAGGGAAATTGGTTTTAGTAGATTTTTGGGCCTCGTGGTGTGGCCCTTGTAGAAGAGACAATCCTAATATTGTGTCGGTTTACTCCAAATTAAACAAAGCAGCCTTTAAAACTGCAGATGGTTTTGAAGTAATTAGCATTTCTTTAGACGGACTTACCGACAGAAAAGGAAACCAAAAACAAGAGAACGCTAAATTAGATTGGACCAATGCTATTGCAGAGGATCAATTGACTTGGAAAGGTCATGGAAGCCAATTAAAAGGTTGGAAATCGGAAATTGCAAAACTGTACCACATTAACAGTATTCCGAGTAACTTTTTGGTAGATGAAAATGGAATTATCATTGCCAAAAACCTAAAAGGACCAGCCCTATATGCCACTATCAAAAGGTTAACGCAGTAAGTTAAGTTCTTTAATCCCTAAGCCGATTATTCTATCCTAAGTGTAGATTTTATTCTAAAACCTGTAGTAGATCCGGCTTCATTTTTAGCAGAAACAAAATAATAATAAACCCCTTTGGGTAGCTCTTTAGCTGTGTATGAGTTTTCTTGAGTTGAATAAGAATACACCCTTTCGCTTTTAAAATTAAAATCCGTACACATCTTTAGTGTATACATAACTGATGTTTCTGAATTAGACACAGACCAGGACAGTGTTTTGCCTTGAGCTGGAAAAACTTCAAAAGAGGAAGGATAACTTTCAATTTGATGCAACACTATTGGAGCTCGTTTTGTGATGAACTCCTTTAACTCCGTTACAGCTTTGCTCCATTCTGGAGCTTCAGTAATATTATCGTTTAAATCCAAGAGTATTGCCGGATCAAGTAATTGATGTAAACTATCAATTATAGGATCTAAATGCATTCTGTTAAAAGTGGAACTTTTCAACTCATTCAATTTAGTTACGAGATCAGATTTCATTCTGTCGTTTAAAAAAATAAGCTCGGGTATGGTATTGTCTGGTAAATTAGAATTACTGCCTTCACTCCAGGTGCTTCTACAATAATGTAAATTTAACATTGGACTCATTAAAGTCTTGTCCATATCCCAAGGAAGCATAAACCATTTAGCGCTTAGAGAATCATTAAGCAGGTAATAATTGTGGTAATAGGTGCTTTTATTTCCGAGTAAAATATTAAGCGCAACGGTGGTTATCAGTTCATCATACTTAAAATTCTGCTTGTAATAATCGTAGGCTTCGTGCACAGATAAATTATTAACCTCTGTTATAAAGTCTTTGAATCGGTTAATGGATTGAATGCTTTTGTTGGTTTTTACCTCCCATAGTGTCTCAACTTCAGAAGAGTCGTTAAAACAAGCACCATCTTTGGTTGCCTTAATGAGCGTAGTGTTATTTCCGAAATTTCTAGCACTAAGAAAAGATTCGTCTACATTTTCTACCATTAAAAAAACACCGTAAAATACATCGTTTAAGTAAAGAGCTGTATGAGATGAATTAAAGCAAGGAACCCCATTTTTACGCATTAAGTAACTAGAGATGTACTGACTCATGTAAGACTTATCATACCACTCAGCATTCAAATTAATTTTCCGAACATTATTAAAAAGCGAATCTTTTGAGAATTTTAATTTCAAGGACTTTTTGGGTAGTTTTCTAGAGCTGTCTCCCCTAATTCTCAGTTTAACATCCGACCACTTCACTCCCATATATTCAATCTTTACAGGAATGTATGTGTTTTCTTTAAAGTTTTGATGAATGGAGTTAAAAGCATCTTCATCACAGCTTATATACATTATATTTAAATCGTGAAAAAGTTTATTAGAAACGCTATTTTCGTTGTTTAGTCTGTTTTCTGAACAGCTAACAAGAATGCAAAAAAATAAAAACAGTAGTTTTGAGTACTTTTTAATTTTCATAGTAAGATCATGGTTCAAAATCTCAACAAATTTATCCTTTTTATTTGTATGCTTTCTATTATTCTTTCTTGTAATGAAGAAAAGAAGACTTCGAATCAATTTTTAAACACAAATACGAGCTTAACTTTTGAAACTGCTTTAAGTGGATGGTACAAGTTCCCTTTAGAGTTAGCAATGAATACGGATAGCAGCATACGCATAGATACAAACCTACTAAAAGGATACTTACTCAGCACTGATTCGATCTTAATGAGATCTGAGTTAAAAAAAATGGGCGATATAAAAAGATGGGCCAAACCAAAACTCAAGGATATAAAAACAGGAATCACAATAGTAAATAAAGAATCAAGTTCACAAAAAAACAATACTCGTATTTATTTTGATCAATCAAAAAAAATTAAGGATCAAGCCATGGTTCTTTCCATGGTTATAGAACCGGAAGACTTATTCGATTACGAAACAGGAATATACACACAAGGAGTTTACAAAAACGTTAACAATCCTAAAAAAGGAAACTACAGTCAAAGAGGAAAAAAATGGAAAAAAATAGCCTACGCGCATCTTTTTAACACCAAAGGCGCGTTAATTTATAAATCTACAATTGGAGTAAAAATTCACGGAAACTTAAGCAGAGCTCAACCTCAAAAATCATTTGGTCTTTTGCTTAACGCTCAATTCAAATCAAAAATGACTAAACTCAACTTGTTTGGAGAAGAGAAAAGATACCAAGAGTTAATTTTGAGAACACCATTTACATCTTCAATGCAGGGCCAATCTATACTTATGGATTCCTATATAGGAGAAATTGCTCTTAAAATAAATTTAGATGCGATGGCATCAATTCCATGCAACCTATATATAAATGGCGAATACTGGGGCTTGTATCATTTAAGAGAAAAAATTAATGAGCATTCGATAGCAGCTAAGTACTTGGTTTCTAAAAAATCTATCTCTATTGTAGAGTTTAACAGGCAAAGCACTGGCAACTATAAAGCATGTTATGGAGACAAAAGTGAACACGATTCTCTTATCGACTTTTTAAATACAAACCAGCTTTCTGAAATAGAGATCTACAAGTACCTAGAAAAAAAAGTAGACCTAAATAATTTAATTGACTATTTAATTGTTTCCACATTTTTTGGGAATAAGGACTGGCCAGCTAATAATTATAAATTTTGGAAATCTAAGGAGCTAGATAATAAGTGGCGCTTTATCATTCACGATATGGATGCTTGTTTTCGAAAGGATAATATGTTTGAATACCTATTAGCAAAAAACAAAAACAATGGAAACAATTCGCAAGGCAGCACAATACTTTTTAAGCAATTGTTCAAAAACCAAGAGTTTGTAACAAAATATAAAGCCCGCTACAAAGAACTTGAAGAAACACTGTTTAACCCCAGTTTTCTCATTACGAAATTAAACTTGATGACGGCAAGGCTCGAGCCCAGTTTACCACATCAAATTGATAGGTGGCAAATGCCCGAAACCCAAAAGTTATGGATTCGTAAGATTGAAGAAATGAGAGAATTCTTAAAGAGTAGACCTAAAGCATACAACAAGCATCTAAAACAATTGTAAGCTGCTGTTTTAAAAACAATTTAATTTGAATGTTGAGAATTGCCAAGTCCTGGTAAATACTGAGGACTAAAACAATTAGAAAACTGCACTCTTTGACTTCCGTTTGCGTTTACAATTTGTCTGTTATCTGTAAAATGAGTAGAATCTACAACAGATATAAGAGCTTTACTATTAGGGTTGTTTTCAGAAAAAAACAAAGCCTGATCATTATTTGAAAGAGTGCAATTAGATACTTGAACGAAAGCGTTTTCTTTAACAGCGATGCCTATTTTATTAGCTCGAATTGTATTATTTCTAATTTTGATAGCGTGATCTATAGAGACCTCACTCCTATTGCCAATAGAGATGCCCTTATCTTTAGAAAAACGAATACTATTATTAGAAATAAGTATATTTCTACAGTTATTTAAATCTATCCCATCATCCTTAGAATAATCGATGTGGTTATTGTGTATTAAAGCACTGTCAATATTAGATAATTCTATGGCGTCGGGATGATTGGTGAATTTATTATTTACAATTGTACAAGAGCCTTTATTAAAACCAAGCCCCTCTTTTAAATCATTTCCTGTAAAAAATGAATTTGAGAGCTTAACATTCGATTTATAGGATGAAAGTACAAATGAAACTAATTTGCTTTTCTCTTTATAATCAAACTCATTAAAGAAACAACTGTCTACAGTAAGACTAGTTTGATTTAAAAAAATGGAAGTATTTATAAAAGAAGTATTTATAAAAATTGATGCTTGTTTAGATGAGGTAAAATGAAATTTGGATTCATTACTTCTTCGTCCAAACTCAACTGGCATGGCCTTACTTCCTTGCGAAATAATCGCTCCTTTACAATATACCTGACAGGTATCGCACAGGACAAATTTAACACCCGGTGCTAGAGATAAAACAGCAGTTTCGTAAATAGTAAAATCTTCTTTAGCGTAATAAGAAGATTTTGCGGGTAAATGCATATTACTACGAATCTCTTTAGGCAGGGTACTATAACTAGCATACTGGTTTTCTGTGGTTGTACAAGACGGAGTAAAGCACACAAAACTTAAGCAAAATAAGTTAAGGCAATTAAAAATAGATTTAAAATTCATAGTCCTAAAACTAATTATTAACGATTATTACAACTGGCAAGACAACAAATATAAACGACCTAATTTATAAATGAGCATTAAAAACATAGGCATTCTACTTTAGAATTCTAATACAGATCTAATCACTGAGAAAATCAGCCCAATAATCCACGGGAAACTACTGACGGAAAGGCTCACAAATCCGTCATAATTCCAGTAAAATAATTACTTTTACGCCATTATGTCATAAGATTCATAATGGCAAACAATTTGCTTTTGTGGCAGTAGCAAAATATAATTTAGAAGAAGATGCCAGAAAATAAAGAAAACGAGGAGTTAGAAGCTACTACAAATACAGAAGAAACAAGCCAGGAAGAAGTTTTAGAACAAGAACCCCTTGTTGAGTTAAGTAGAGAAGAACAGCTAGAAAAAGAAGTAGGAGAATTAAAAGACAAACACCTAAGAATGTTTGCCGAATTCGAAAACTTCAAAAAAAGAACCTCTAAAGAACGCATTGATCTTTTTAGAAATGCAGGTTTAGAATTCTTTGAATCTATGCTGCCTGTTTTAGATGATTTCGATAGAGCTGCAAAGCACCGAGAGGATTCTAAAGAAACAGAAGAAATGGCCAAGGGAGTAGATTTAATCCACAGCAAACTAATTGGCATATTAGACCAAAAAGGCTTAAAGGCAATGGACTCTTCTATTGGTAAAGCTTTCGATACCGACTTTCATGAAGCTATTACTCAAATTCCGGCACCTTCTAAGAAGATGATTGGAAAAGTTATAGACGAAACAGAAAAAGGCTATTTATTAAACGATAAAGTAATCCGATACGCGAAAGTTGTAGTTGGAAAATAACCATACCAATGGCTAAAAGAGATTATTACGATATTCTAGGAGTTACCAAAGGAGCTACAGATAAGGATCTAAAGAAAGCTTACCGCAAATTAGCGATTAAGCATCATCCGGATAAAAACCCTGACAACAAAGAAGCCGAAGGCAAGTTTAAAGAAGCTGCAGAAGCTTACGAGGTTTTAAACGACGCGAACAAAAGAGCACGCTACGACCAATACGGACATGCAGGGCTTGAAGGTGGCGGTGGCTTTGGCGGCGGCGGTGGCTTCGGCGGCGGCGGCATGAATATGGACGACATATTTAGTCAGTTTGGCGACATATTCGGATCTGCCTTTGGTGGTGGTGGTGGTTCTAGAGGTGGAAGACGACGCAGTAAAGGGTCAAATTTAAGAGTTCGCGTAAAACTTACCTTAGAAGAAATTGCTGCTGGAGTAGAAAAGAAAATAAAGATACAAAAGAATGTAGGCTGTGATGACTGCAATGCTACCGGAGCAGAAAATGGTAATTTAAATACCTGCCGACAGTGCAATGGAGCCGGGCAAACGGCCCAAATTGTAAACACGCCTTTAGGTAGAATGCAAACAACCGCTACCTGTAACGGATGTGGAGGACAAGGAGAAACAGCTACCAGTGCTTGCAAATCGTGCAGCGGCCAAGGAGTTGTTAAAAAGCCAGAAGAAGTAAGTATAAACATTCCTGCAGGAGTAGAAGATGGAATGCAGCTATCGGTTTCTGGAAAAGGAAACATGGCACCTAGAGATGGTATTGCTGGAGACTTAATTGTTGTTATTGAAGAAATTCCACACGAATCTTTAAAACGCGACGGAAAGAATTTGCACTTCGACTTGTACATTAGTTATATAGATGCGGTACTTGGAAGTAACCCACAAATTCAAACCATTTCTTCAAAGGTGAAGATTAAACTTGAAGCCGGAATCCAGTCTGGTAAAATTTTGCGCCTCCGCGGAAAAGGATTGCCTAGCGTAGAACGTTACGGTAGTGGTGACCTACTTATACACGTTAATGTTTGGACACCTCAAGAACTGACAAAAGATCAGAAAGAGTTTTTTGAAGCTTGCAGAGACGAAGAAAACTTTCAACCTGATCCGGATAAAGACAACAAGTCATTCTTTGATAAAGTCAAAGAAATGTTTCAATAATAAAAAAGACCTTCCAAATGGAAGGTCTTTTTTATTCTAAAGGTTTTGGCTCAATAAAAAATTATTTTGTTTTTATTAGAACTTCATCTATCATTCCATAGTCTTTTGCCTCGCTAGAAGTCATCCAATAATCTCTATCGCTGTCTTTCCATACTTCATCAAATGGTTTTCCAGAATGCTCAGAAATAATGGTATACAATTCGTTTTTCAATTTTTGTATCTCTCGAGCAGTAATTTCGATGTCCGATGCTTGACCTTGCGCTCCACCTAGAGGTTGATGAATCATTACACGAGAATGTCTTAATGCTGTACGCTTGCCTTCTGCCCCAGCACAAAGCAATACGGCTCCCATACTTGCAGCCATTCCGGTACAAATGGTAGCAACATCTGGAGCTATGTATTGCATGGTATCGTAAATACCTAAACCAGCGTAAACTCCTCCACCAGGAGAATTTAAATATATTTGAATGTCTTTTTTTGAATCTACAGATTCTAAAAACAAAAGCTGAGCCTGAATTATGTTAGCCACATAATCGTTTATTGGAACGCCCAAAAAGATAATTCTATCCATCATCAACCTAGAGAAAACATCCATAGAAGCTACATTCATTTGACGCTCCTCTATAATTGTTGGCGAAATATAGTTGTCCATCATTGAAGTAAATGAATCAACGGTGGTGCTACTTATCCCATGGTGTTTAATAGCGTATTTTCGAAATTCGTCTTGTGAAAACATAAGTGTTGTAGTGATTAAAATTAATGTGTCTAAAGTAAAAAATGGACCGTAAACACTAAGCTTTTTTTACAGTTAAAAATCGATAATTAGGCTTGTCCTAATTTAGCGAATTCTTCGTAGGATATTTCTTTTGGATTCATTTTAAAGTTCTCTTTGAAGAATGCCGTCATTTTAGAAGCAAATGCACGGTCGTAAATGTTTTTTTCCTCTTTCTTATTTGCCAAAACTTGATTGGCGTATTGTTCTAACATTTCTTCCTCTGGAGCCATTTGACCGTATTGAGCCATTTGAGCTGTAATTAGTTTCTTTGTTTCTGCTATTGCTTCTTCTCTAGTAACGCTTAACTTATTTTCTTTGGCAATTCTATTTTCTATTATCTGCCATTTTAAAGAGGTTTTATAGCCCACAAATTGATCTTCAATTTCGGCTCGTGTTACCGGAGTTTCTGATACTGTTTGCATCCATTTTTTCAAAAACTCTTCTGGAAGTTCAAAAGAAGTTTTACTTAAAAGATACTCAACTGCATCGTTTTGGAACTTACGATCTGATTCTGCTACAAACATCGCTTCAGCTTCGGTAGCTATTTTTGCTCTAAACTCTTGCTCTGTTTTAACAAGCCCCTCTCCGTACATTTTATCGAAGAGTTCTGTGTTGTATTCTGCTGGCTCCATTCGACTGATGTTATCAATGGTGAAAGAGAACTTCGCGCTTAGCGTATTAAAGGCCTCTTTATCTATACCTAACAAAGTGGAAACATCGGTATCCTTTACAAAAGATGTGTGTGGATCTATGGTAATAATTGTACCCTTAGAAGAGCCAATAAAAGCATCTTTAAGCTCTTGAGTACTTATTGTTTCGAGAGAAATGGAGGCCTGATTACTTAAACCGGTTTCTAATTCTTTTCCATTCACATCTAATTCTAGGAAAGTACCGTAAATGAGATCTTTGTCTTGCACTATGGCTGGGTTAGACATTTTACCATAGCGTTTAGCAATATCTTCGGCATAACGATCTATCATTACCGTATCGGCCTTGATGGTATAATAGTCTACTTTATTTTTTTTGGAAATTTGCACTTCAAAATCAGGTGCCAAACCAATTTCATACTCAAAAGTAAAGTCGTTTTGACTTTCCCAGTTAATATGAGAGCCGTCTTTAGGTAATGGATTTCCTAAAATGTCTAACTTCTCTGCTACCACATAGTTGGTAAGAGTGTCGGAAAGAACTTTATTAATTTCTTCTATTTTTACAGGAACAGCATAGCGCTTATTGATTACTCCCATAGGGACTTTTCCTTTGCGGAAACCGGGCATATCTGCAGTTTTGCGGTAATTAGCCAATTTTGCATCTACTTGAGTTTGATAATCTGCAGCACTTAGCTCAATTTTAATAACTGCATTTAAAGCGTCTATGTTTTCTTTTGAAATATTCATCAATCGTACGTTTATTTTTTAAACCTTGTTTATGAGCCTGTTAAGCTAACTAAACCCTACTAAAACGGCTGCAAATATACATGTTTTTATTCTAAGAAATGGTTTTAGAAATAAGAAATAAGCTCAAATTAACACCGATACTAATGGAGTGTAAAACTCTTGTTTAGTGCCTATAAACTTTATTAAGCCAGCTTTAAAAATGGGCTAATAATACACCTCTTTCATTAGGTAATTCTCAACATAATCGGCTACACCTTCTTCTAAAGAATGAAACTTTTTAGCATACCCAATACCCGCCAGCTTAGACATGTTTGCTTGGGTATAGTATTGGTACTTGTCGCGAATATCTACTGGAGTATCTATAAAACGTATCGACTCGTTTACTTCCATACTCTTAAACGTAGCTTTGGTTAAATCTAAAAAAGCCCTTGCTTTACCAGTACCTAAATTGTACAATCCCGAGTTTTTTCGATGCTGTAAAAAGAAGTATAAAACTTCTACCACATCTTTTACATATACGAAATCGCGTAACTGCATTCCATTTTCAAAATCGGGACGGTGAGACCTAAACAGTTTCATACCACCTGTTTTACGAACTTGCTTGTAAGTATGGTAAACCACAGATGCCATTCTGCTTTTATGGTATTCGTTAGGGCCGTATACATTAAAAAACTTCATGCCTGCCCAAAAGTAAGGCTTGCGTTCTTGAGCTAGAGCCCATTTGTCGAAATCGTTTTTTGAGTCGCCGTAAGGGTTCAAAGGCTGCAACTTACCCACTATTTCATGCGAATCATCGTATCCATGCTCGCCTAAACCATACGTGGCTGCAGAAGATGCATAGAGCAAAGGAATGCCATATTCTACACATGCATTCCACATTTCTTTGGTGTAATTAAGATTGAGTTTATCAAAAATAGAAATTTCAAACTCACTGGTATCTGTACGAGCACCAATGTGAATTATAAACTGTACTTGATTTTCATTAATTTTCAACCAATCAAAGAAATCGTCTCTATGTACTTTTTCCGTGTACTCTTTCCCCTCAAGGTTCGCGTTTTTATCTGCTCGAGAAAAATCATCAACGACAATAATGTCCTTAAAATTCTCCTGGTTTAGCTTCGAAACCATGCAAGAACCTATAAAACCTGTTGCTCCTGTAACTACAATCATTTGTTTAGCATCAATTTAAGCGCCTCAGCCGATTCCTCTGTAGGCATTTGACATACTTTATTTTCGCAAACAAAGATACGTGTTTGTCCTTTGCTGTAACGGTTTGCTAAAAGTGGAAGTGTACTTTCCTTTTTTGCACCACATAGCATCTTATTTGGAACGTAGGTCTGATGGAGTTCTATTGATTTGATTTCCGCTTTCTTACCAACTATAGCAACTTCGTAAAAGGGGTATACTTGAGAGAGTACTAAATTTAACCAATTCGAATATCCCGCAGGATAGGACTCTATTTTGTCGACAATATTGTTGAGCATTTTAAGAGCCATTTCCTTGTAATCTTTGTTATCGTAATGATGACTTAGTAGAAATAAATTGTTGGCCATTGCAGAATTTGACGCTGGAATTACATTATCGTTTACTTCCATTTTACGTGCAATTAAGGCTGGGTCTTCGTCTGAAGTGAAGAAGAACATTCCGGATTCTTGATCGTAAAAATGCGCTATTGAATAGGCCATTAGAGCATTTGCTTCTTTTAACCATTTTACATCAAAAGTAGCTTCGTGTAATTTTAAAAATGCGTCGATAACAAAAGCGTAATCCTCTAAGTATCCATTAATGGTAGAGCGCCCTTTTTTGTACGAATGGTTTAAGCCCCCATCTTTTCGCTTTTGTTTGTCTAAAATAAAATTCGCATTTTTTAGTGCTACGTCTAAAAAATGTGGCTCGCCAAAAGTTAAGTAAGCATCTACATATCCTTTTAACATCAAGCCATTCCATGAGCTTAGGGTTTTATCATCTAAGCCGGGTCTAACTCTGGTGTCGCGCTCTGCCATTAAAATCTTTTGAGAAACAGCCATCTTTGCTTTCAGCTCTGCCTGTGTAATGTTGTGTTTTTTTGCTAGACTTGCGTTGTCGTCTTCTCTTAACAGAATGTAGTTATCGTGTTCCCAATATCCTTTGCTATTAATGTTGTAGTAATCTGCAAACAGCTCAAAACTCTCGCCTAAAAGAGTTTGCAACTCTTCTTTTTTCCAAACATAAAACTTTCCTTCCTCCCCGTCGCTATCTGCGTCCAAAGCAGAGTAAAAAGCGCCCTCTTTCGATTGGAGTTCTCTTTCGATAAACTCCAGTGTTCCGTATACTAATGTTTTATAATCTTCGTCTTTAAATTTTTGGTATGCCTCGCTGTAAAGACTTATTACCTGACCATTATCGTACAGCATTTTTTCGAAGTGAGGTACTTTCCACAATTTATCGGTAGCATAACGAGCTATTCCACCACCCAAGTGATCGTAGATTCCTCCGTAAGCAATTTTATCGAGTGTTAATTTCACTTGTGTTAAGGCAGCTTTATTATTACTTAAGTGTGCGTAACGCAAAAGAAATTGATAATTATTGGGAATTGGAAATTTAGGCGATCTGTCTGGGCCTCCTTCGAGCGTATCAAATTGTTTTTCCCAGGTGCTGTAAATACGATCTAGCTGAGATTTGGTAAAGTTTGGTGCTTTCGTATTTAGACTAACCAACTCACTTTGCTTTATTCCCTGGGTTAACTTCTCGGCATATTCTATAGCTTTATCCGGCTGGCTTTTATAGAAATCTGCAATCTGATTGATTTGCTCAATCCACTGGTCTTTTCTAAAATAAGTACCACCCCAAATTGGACGTCCATCGGGCAGAACAACGCAGTTTAGAGGCCAACCTCCTCTACCGGTCATTAACTGTACAGCATTCATATAAATCTGATCTACATCTGGGCGCTCCTCACGATCTACTTTTACACAAATATACCTATCGTTCATTACCTTAGAGGCAGAATCGTCCTCAAAACTTTCGTGCTCCATTACATGGCACCAATGACAGGCAGAATATCCGATACTTACAATAACCAGTTTGTTCTCCGCTTTTGCTTTTTCGAAAGCTTCCGCTCCCCACGGATACCAATTAACAGGATTGTGAGCGTGCTGCAATAAATAAGGAGATGTTTCTGTTATGAGTTTATTGGTATGTTCCATAGAGTGATTGTCTTGTGACTGTACGCACGAATTGGATAAGGTCATTGCGAACAATAGTATAAGAAATTTTTTCATGTTTAAAAATTTATTTCATGAGCAAGGTAAGATGAAAATATCGATATTTCATTTTATTAAAATGAAATATAATGTCAAATAACACCTACTTAAAAACAACGATCATACAGATTAAACAACTAGTAAATAAAAGGATTTTGTCAACCGCTCATAAAACTTATCTTTGTTGAATAATTTTTTCAACAAGAACAATGAAAAACGCAATACTACTTTCACTTATTCTTCTTTATAGTACTCCATTATTTGCTCAGAGAAAATCTAAATTTAAAGCGATAGCTAATAGCAAAACTTCTCAAAAAATAGAATGGAACGGCTCTTTATCCTATGGAAACACAGTGTTTCTTGGCGACTTAAGACACAACTCATCAGAGCGAAACTTACCAAACGTTGCATTATCCATGCGTTTTAATAAAGAAAAAGGACCAAAAAAAGGATATCAATTTGCGATTACTGCGGGTAAAAACAGTGGCGAATCAGATTTTGATGTAAGTAGTTTTGATCGTTATTTTAGAAGCCAATACCTACAAGGCCACATTGCCTACCGAAGGTCCATCTCAAAAATAAAAAGCATTAACTCGGGAAAAAAAATACCCCAGTTGCATCTTCTATTTGGAACGGGATATTACATTGCAGAGGTAAAACTATTTAACCTTAATCTGGATGATGAAAACCCAGAGAAACAACAAACAATTAGTTCCTTATACATTCCCTTAGGCATAGAAGCAAGTTATTATTTAGAACAGGGCTTTGGGTTTATGGCTTCGATAACCAATAATTTGTATTTAAACGACAAAATAGATTTATACGAGGTGAAAAGCAATGGAGTAGACAACCAGCTGATGTTTAATATTGGGATGTGCTATAAAATAAGGTAAGCATGAAAAAAGTATATTTCCTTTTATTTACTTGTTTATTCTCTCTTCAACTCCTCGGACAAAGAAGATCAAATTTTAATAGTACAAATAGAAAAGTTGGTTTGTATAATAACACCTACAAAAATGCATACAGCGCAAACATTTCATACGGTATTCTTGAGTTTAAGGGAGATTTAGATGAAAAAACAGACGAGCGCTCTACCACAACAAATTTAACCATAAACAAACGCGTGAGTGCAGGAATGTCTCTAACTACAAAAGTGAGCATTGGTCATCTTTACGGAAAAGGCGATACGTATAATTATTCCTATGATTTTTCCGAATCCAGAGAAAGTGAATTTAGCAATTCTTTTTTAGCTTATAGTTTCTTAATAAAGAAACAACTTATCAAGCAAAAGGAGTCTAATATGAATATGTTGAGAATAAATTTGGCTGCAGGCTTAGGTGTAATTTCCTCTAAAGTTAAACTGCATTCAGAGAACTTTTATTGGCCAGATACTCAGGATAATTTTAAGACCGTATTTATTCCCATCACTTTGGATTTTGAATATTACTTAACCCCTTACTTTGGCTTTAATTTGGCCGCAGAATTAAACTACTGTTTCAGCGATAGACTGGATCTTTACGAAGGTGGAAAAGTGGGCCTAAACGACTCGCCAAAAATTGAATATTTTACAGGTTATACAGCTGGTATTAGCTTTAAAATAGACTAAGTCTTAAATAAAATTATGACAAGCAAAGATTTAATAGTACTCCCAAAATTTATAGATTCAAATCCGGCACTTCACGGCGAAAATCCGACGGAAATACGTTCTATTTTAAACGCAGTAGAAAAAGCTTCTAAAGCAGTTCATCTCCTAATAAACAGAGCCGGACTTGTTGACATTTTGGGCGCGGCTGGCAGTGAAAACATCCAAGGCGAACAAGTTCAAAAAATGGATTTATTTGCCAACGATCAGTTTATTGAGGCACTCGGAGCCTGTGGCCATATTGCGGCTATTGCAAGCGAAGAAAATGAAGACATTATACAACTGAACGATACAGGAGAGTACTTATTTGCTACCGACCCATTGGATGGATCTTCGAATATTGATGTAAACATTTCTGTAGGAACAATATTTTCTGTTTTTAAACGCAATCAAACAGGCGTTTGCAAAGCAGAAGAATTTAATCGTTATGGATACGAACAAATCCTTGCAGGCTATGTTCTTTACGGAACCTCAACGGTATTAATATATACCTGTGGCTCAGGCGTTCATGCCTTTACTTACGATGCCAAACCCGAAGTATTTGCACTGTCGAATGCCTCGATAAAAACACCAAAACAAGGAACTATATTCTCTTTTAACGAAGGGAATTTTAATTCTGTAAACCCAAACATCCAGGCTTATATTACCTATTGCAAAGAACTAAAAACTACAGGTAAACGTACACATACTGCACGGTTTATGGGTTCTTTGGTGGCCGATTTTCATCGGAACATGCTCAAGGGCGGCATCTTTATTTACCCAGCAACTGCTGATGCTCCACAGGGAAGACTCCGCTTACTTTATGAATGCAATCCTATTGCAATGATTGCAGAGCAAGCAGGAGCAACAGCAACTTCTGGCAAACACAGACTGCTAGATATTAAAGCAAATACAATTCACCAAAGAACTCCCTTTTTTACAGGTTCTGAAGAAATGATGAAAAAAGCACTTAGCTTTTTAAGCTAAAAAAAGAAGATACAAACACCTTTGCTTATTTTGAATGCCCCTTATACGAATTAATACACACCCCAATCAAAGCTTTGATTGGGGTAAAGTTATTCCAGAAAGATGAAAAAAAGTGAATTACTAAACGGTTACCTACAAAGTGTAAAAAGCAAAAATATTTTACAAACCCTAGCATCAGTAAAGAAAATTCATTTATCTGGAGTTTCTGGCTCTGCCGCTAGTATACTCGGATCTTGTTGTTTTAATGAAGATGAGCAAGCTTATATTTTCATTTTAAAAGACAAAGAAGAAGCTGCCTACTTTTTTAATGATTTGGAACAATTTGTATCTGAAAAGGACTTGCTATTTTATCCCGGTTCCTACCGAAGACCTTACCAAATAGAAGAAACTGACAATGCGAATGTATTAATGCGAGCCGAAGTTTTAAACCGCTTAAGTTCTCGTAGAAAACCCTCGTGTATAGTAAGCTACGCAGATGCATTGTTTGAAAAAGTAATCACAAAAAAAGAGCTTACAAAAAACACACTTAAACTAAATATTGGAGAAGAAATAGGAATTGAATTTTTAAACGAAACACTATTTGAGTACGGATTTGAGTATACTGAAATTGTTGTAGAACCCGGGCAATTCTCTATAAGAGGCGGTATTGTGGATGTGTTTTCATTTTCAAACGAACATCCGTATAGAATCGAGTTTTTTGGAGACGAGGTCGAAAGCATTCGAAGTTTCAACATCAACACTCAACTCTCTATTTTAGAAGTTAAGAAACTTAACATCATTCCTAATGTAGAGAACAAAGACATGGTAGAGGAGCGCATTCCTTTTATGAACTACCTAGACCAAAATGCTACGGTATGGATAGACGACCAAGGTCTTTGCGAAGGACAACTAGACAAACTATACCTAAAAGCATACGATGCTTACGAAAACTTAAGTGGCGAAGTAAAGCACTTAAAACCTGAAGAACTTTTTATAAACGCCAAAGTTTTTAAAAAATCAATTAAAGCATTTAAATCTGTTTCCTTTGGCAGTAACACAAAAAAATCGGTAGTAAACATAGATTTTAACACCTCCTTTCAGGCGAGTTTCAATAAGCAATTCGATCTTATTATAGCTCATTTTAATGAGCAAACTAAAGAAGGCTACCAAAACATAATCATGTGCTCTTCTCAAAAACAAGAAGAGCGTTTTCACAGTATTTTTGAGAAAATAGAAGGCAACTTTAGATTTAACACCATGTTGCTTCCTTTGCACCAAGGATTTATTGACCACGAGAACAAATTGCTCTGTTACACCGACCATCAGCTCTTTGAGCGCTACCATAAGTTTAAATTAAAATCTGCTCAAAACTATAAAAAAACCATCACTTTAGATGAAATTACTAATTTAGAAATTGGCGATTTTGTAACTCACATAGACCATGGAGTAGGAAAATTTGGAGGATTACAAAAAATTGATGTCCAGGGCAAAAAACAAGAAGCTATAAAACTAATTTACCGAAACAACGATTTGCTATATGTTAGCATCCATTCGCTCCATAAAATAGCTAAGTTTAACGGTAAGGAAGGAAAAGCGCCAAAAATTCATCAGCTCGGATCGCCTCAATGGGCCAAAACAAAGCAAAAAACCAAAACAAACATTAAAACCATTGCATTCGATCTGATACAATTGTATGCAAAACGAAAAACAGTAAAAGGTTTTGCTTTTAGTCCAGACAATTATTTACAATACGAACTAGAAGCCAGCTTTATATACGAGGATACACCAGACCAATTAAAAACAACAATAGCCGTGAAAAAAGACATGGAATCTGCCATGCCAATGGACCGTCTTGTTTGTGGTGATGTTGGATTTGGTAAAACCGAAATTGCCATAAGAGCTGCCTTTAAAGCCGTTTGCGATAATAAACAAGTAGCCATATTGGTGCCTACGACCATCCTAGCCTTACAACACTATAAAACATTTAGAAAAAGATTAAAAGATTTTCCGGTAAGTGTAGATTATATAAATCGTTTTAAAACGGCTAAACAACAAAAAGAAACCCTGCAAAACTTAGCCGATGGTAAATTGGATATTATTATTGGAACTCATAGAATTGTAGGAAAAGACGTGAAGTTTATCGATTTAGGTTTGCTAATTATAGATGAAGAGCAAAAATTTGGTGTTGGGGTAAAAGACAAGCTAAAAACCATTAAGGCCAATGTAGATACGCTCACCTTAACCGCCACTCCAATTCCGCGTACTCTACAGTTTTCGCTAATGGCAGCAAGAGATTTGTCTACCATTAAAACCGCCCCACCTAACAGACAGCCCGTACAAACACAAAACATAGGCTTTAATGAAGAAACGCTAAGAGATGCTATTCAATACGAAGTATCTAGAGGCGGACAAGTTTTCTTTATTCATAACAGAATTGAAAACATTAAAGAAGTTGCCGGTATGATACAACGCTTGTGCCCAGACGTAAAAGTGGGTATTGGCCATGGTCAAATGGACGGACCAAAGCTGGAGCGTTTGATGATGGATTTTATAGAAGGGGAATTCGACCTATTGGTATCTACCACCATTATAGAAAGTGGTTTAGACATTCCTAATGCCAATACTATTATTATAAACGATGCGCAAAATTTTGGATTAAGCGATTTACATCAAATGAGAGGGCGTGTAGGACGCTCTAATAAAAAAGCCTTTTGTTATTTAGTTACGCCTCCAAGAATTAGCATGAGCGAGGAAGGACGAAAGCGTATTCAAGCTTTAGAACAGCACTCGGATTTGGGAGCTGGATTTAACATTGCCATGCGCGACTTGGAAATTCGTGGAGCTGGAGATATTTTAGGTGCTGAGCAATCCGGTTTTATATCTGATATTGGGTTTGAAATGTACCAGAAAATTTTAAATGAGGCCGTAAGAGAGTTACAGGAAACTGAATTTAAAGACCTTTACAAAAAAGAAGATGCTGATTCCTTCTTTGTAGACGAATGTCAAATAGATACCGATATGGAAATATTGATTCCAGACCTGTATGTAAACTCCATTTCGGAGCGACTGCAACTCTATAAAAATCTTAACAATTTAAAGGATATTAAAGAATTAAACGTTTTCGAAAAAGATCTGACGGATCGGTTTGGACCCATTCCTGTATCGGTAGAAAAACTACTAAACTCTATTAAATTACGCTGGTTAGGACGCGATTTAGGATTTGAAAAAATTGTATTAAAATCCAATAAAATGATTGCTTACTTTATTGCAAATCCGCAGTCTAACTTTTTTGAATCGGAAAAATTTAAAGGGGTGCTTAACTTTATAAAAGCCAATCCTAGAGCTTGCCAAATGAAAGAACGAAACAATAAATTAAGCTTGGTTTTTGATAAGGTTACCGAACTAGAAATTGCACTTTACCACCTACAAAGTATACTTGACAGCTAACCTAAATAAATACTTTATGGAGTAAAAGAAACAAATCCCTTTAAAAGGAATAACTCAAGCCCAAACCAAAAAGTTCTTTAAATTGAACTCTCGGACCTGAGCTTTCAAATACACCGTCCTTATCTAAGTCTAATGCAAGATTTACATCGTCGTCGTAAATTAAGTGCGTGGTAATATTTGCACTTAAATACTTATTCACTTTCATGATTAAAAGAAGCTGCCAATCTACATCTATATGCGAGAGTTTACCCTTGTAATTAGAAAATAGACTTGCCTGAGTGTCTAGCTTAACATTTTCCCACAAATTGTTTTTGTATTGAATTTTTAACGAACCGCCAAACTCACTTCGCAATCGATTACCAGACTTAACTAAAAAGCCATTTTGGCCATAGGTAGCTCCATCCAAACCAAAAGCACCTGCATTGGCCAATTTCTGATTGTGAACGTAGGTTAACTTCCCACTTAACGGAAGTACTTGTAAACTTAAACTCTTAGCGGTGTTTCTGTAACTCATTCCTAATGAAATGGTACTGTAAGCAGGAGCTAAAAAATCTGAAATTAGATTTGAATCTCCTCTACTTTCGAATCCCTTAGCAGACTGCGATCGGAAATTAAAACTAAAATTATAGTACCATTTTTTAAAAGCAGACCATCCATAGGAAGTGTTAAACTCTATTCTATCGTCGCTTTTTGCTAAAGATTCCATGGCGCCTTCTCGTATAATCCCAAAAGCGATATCGAAAGAGTTTTCCCAGAGTATAAGAGAATCTGAAAAGCTCAAATCATACATAAACAATCCGGTAGCAGAAATGGATGACTCGCCTCCAGAGGCCCAATTGTTAAAACTTACTTGAGAAAAATTTAAGGAAGATACAGCAGATGATTTCCACTTTTTTAAGCTATCGGGTTCTAATGGATTCCCAGCAAAACTAGACCAGGAAAAACCAATTAATAGGAGGCAAAATAAGTACCTAAACATGTACAGCGTTTATTGAATTTATAGTGTGCAATACTAAGAAAAAAAGCCGCTATTAAAGCGGCTTTTTTTCTTAGATATATATGCTATTTAAGATAATATGGGTTTAACACCCAATTGCTTTAACATCTTATAATGAGAGCGAACCGCTTCTAAATACGTTTTTTTATCGTTGTACATTATACCGTACTCCTCGGCTGTAGCCTTAACTATGTCTGATAACTTTTTGTAGTGAACATGACAAATGTTTGGGAATAAGTGGTGTTCGATTTGAAAATTTAAACCGCCCACATACCAGGTTACCAGTTTAGACTTTTTAGCAAAATTGGCTGTTGTTTTTAACTGGTGTATCATCCACTCATTTTCTACCTTACCCTTGTCTGAAGGAACCGGAAAAGAAACCCCTTCTACCACATGAGCTAATTGGAATGTAACGGTTAGTATAAAACCAGCAACCATATTCATTAACAACCAGCCTAAAATTACTTGCCACCAAACAAAAGGAGAAAAAACCATGGGTACCACAAAAATAAACATCCAGTACGCTACTTTATAAGTTAGTAATTTTCTGAATTGTTTTGGCTTGTTTAGTTTACCCTCTGGGCTTAAACCCATTTTTGTAAACCTGCGGTATTGTATAAAATCTATTACAGACCATAAAAGCGTACCTAAAGTATAGAGGAAAAAGGCATAAACATGTTGAAACTTATGTCCTTTGCCCCACTTTTGCTCCGAGGAAAGTCGAAGTAATGGATCTTGATGAATGTCACCATCCAAACCGTCTATATTGGTGTAGGTATGGTGTAAAATATTGTGTTGCACCTTCCAATTGTATACGTCTCCACCAATTAAGTGAATACAAATACCTATTAAATTATTTACTTTTGGATTGGAGGAGTAAGCACCATGGTTGGCATCGTGCATCACATTCATACCAATACCCGCCATACCTATTCCCATAGTGAGGGCTAAAAGTACTGCCCAGCCACCCGAAAGTATTCCTGTATATACAAAAGCATAAGGGATAAGGTAGAGCAAAAACATTGCAATGGTTTTTACAACCATGTGAGCATTGGCATTTCTAGAGATTTTATTCTCTTTAAAATATCCGTTTACGCGTTTTCTCAATTCCTTTACAAAAGGAACCTGCTCTTTGTTCTGAAATCTTACTCGTGGGATCATAAGTTCAATAGGCTAAAATTCTGAAACAAATGTAAAACTATTCTACTTAGCCCTAAGTTAAAGAGATGTTAAATGAATGTTAATAGGCCGAGATTAAACTACTGATTTTTAGATGTATATGTATTTATAAATGCACTAAAAGCAAAACTAGTATGTTTTGAATACATTTTTATCTATTCTTTAGTGAAATTTACACTTCACTACAAATTTTGGTTACTGACTTCTAAGACAGAGTTAAACACGACAAAAAACGTTTACTTATCAGCAGTACAATGCCTATTTTAATAGTAGTACTCAAATCAAATGTGTTTTTTACTGCGCTAAGTTTTCATCAGTTACCGAAATACCATAATGGTGCAGATTTGAAGATTCAAGCCAATCTGTGCCCGCATCACGATAAGAAATCCAAACATCTATGTTTAAAGTATTTAAGCGAAAAGTGTCTGCGTTTTTTATGAATTCTAAGCGTTCAAAATATTCTAAAATAAACTCATTAGTCAGCCGGTCTTCCTTACCTGGCTCGACATATTTTGTATAATAGGATCCTTGAGGAGGCACATAAGGTGGCAA
>CAWVTK010000008.1:0-27977 GCA_963933205.1 uncultured Flavobacteriales bacterium | reverse complement strand
TGCTAAATCTGGGATTAAAACCTAGTAGAACAAATAAAAATGCAATTAAATGTAATTTTAATGCTAAGCCCACCCTAGCAATCGCAGCGCACCTAGACACCCTTGGGGCAATTGTAACGGGTTTTAACACAAACGGAACGCTAAGCACTTCGCTTATTGGTAGCCCCTCTTTAAATCAAGCAGAAGGAGAATACGTAACTATTTATACTCTGGATGAAAAAACATATACAGGTACTTACCTTTTAAATAACCCGGCCAAACACGCAAATAAAAGCTTGGGAACCACAGTAAGGAGTATAGAAAACATGCACATTCGTTTAGATGAAGAGGTGAATTCTGTAGAAGATTTAAAAAAACTTGGAATACGTATTGGAGATATTATTTGTTTAGATACGCGTTACCAAGAACTGGAAAGTGGTTTTATAAAATCGAGGTTTATGGACAACAAAGCTGGATGTTTTGTTTTGTTCGAATTGGCCAAAAAACTAAAAGATACAAATGCACCTGTAGAACTGTTTTTCTCCAATTATGAAGAAGTAGGACACGGTGGAACCTGTGGATATGCAGAAACAATTGAAGAATTACTGGTAATAGACATGGGGGTAATTGGAGACGATTGCGAAGGGAAAGAAACCAAATGCTCTATATGTGCTAAAGATTCTACGGGACCTTACGACTACGAAATGCGTAAAAGATTGAGTCTTTTAGCAGAAAACAACAACATTCCGCACCAAATAGATGTATATCCCTATTACGGTTCTGATGGCAGCGCGGCTCTAAGAGCGGGTAACGATTTTAGAGTGGCCTTAATTGGTCCTGGAGTTTCTGCTTCTCATGGAGTAGAGAGAACCCACAAAAAAGGGATAGAAGCTACTGTAGATTTGTGCATGGCTTATATTAATCAGAGGAACTAATTGGTTTAGAATAATAGGTGTAATCCAAAATAAGGTAAGGTTGAGCAATAAGTAAACAACTTATTTCTTCATTAACCACAGTTGAGGATTGAGTTTTTGAGAACCCTTCCATAATTGAAAATCGAGAACCGTGCTTCCCTCCTGTTTTGAGGTAAAAACTAAGCCTATTTCCGACTTGGTCGTTACTTCCTCTCCTTTTTGAACATACACATCACTAAGGTTGGCGTACACACTTATGTAAGCTCCATGACGAATCATTACCACCTTAACTCCGTTAGGCATCGAGAGTACACTGCTTACTTTTCCATTAAAAACAGCCCTACAAGCACTATGTGCCTCGGTAGCTATTTCGAGCCCATTATTTTCTACCACAACACCAGAAAGCACAGGATGATTCTGTTTCCCAAACTTTGAAATAACCAAACCCTTTGAAACAGGCCAAGGCAATTTGCCTTGGTTAGACGTAAAACTCTCTGAAAGCGCAAGTGCTTCGGGGGTAGATGTAAAAGATTTTGAAGTGCCTGAAGCATTAACTCTACGCAGCTCCTCGGCAATTATTCGTTCAATTTCTTTTTGAATTTTTTTGCGCTTTCTACGCTTTACTTCTACACTTTTACTTAATTCTTTCTCTTTCTCTGAGAGCGCTGCTAAGCTTACCGACTCTTGAGCTTGTTCTTGGTTTAACAGTTGGTTCTCTAAAAGCTTGTCGGATATTAAGTTTTGCTTAATTAACCTTTGATTCTCTAGAACTAAAAGAGATTTGGCTAAATCTAAATTTCTTTGCTCTATAAGGATGGCCTGAAGAACTCTATACTTAGAAATTTGACGAATGTAAAAAAGCCTTTTATAGGCCTGCTGAAAACTAGACGATGAAAATATAAATAAGACTCGGTTAAAATGACGGCTGCTTTTATAGGCTTGTTGGACTAAGGTGGCATAGGATAGTTTTAAAGAATCCAACTCATGCTTTAGGGTAATTTGTTGTTGAGATTTTAAATCGATCTCGCCTCGTATAAGCCCAACCTCTTTTTGAATAGTTCGTATAAGTTGAGAACGAATGGATATTTTTTGTTTTAAAGCCTTTAACTGGTGTAAGGAGACTTTTTTGTTGACCAAAGTCTGATCTAAAAGAGAATTACTCAATTCAATCTCTTCTAAAAGTTGTTTTTTTCTGTTTTGAAGTTCTGTGCGGTTTTGGGCAGTTAAGCTAGTAAAAGACAGTAAAACAAGGCCTATTTTAACGAATAACTTCATAGGATTTTGGAACTTTAAAAGAAAATTTAAGTTTTTTGCTAAGGCTAATTTTAGAATACGCTAAGTTAATACTTAAGCCTTTAGCCTTAACAATAGTTACATCAATAGATTCAGAAAAATGTTGCTTGTCGTGAAGCTCAAAATCGTCGTATGAGATTAATAGTGTTCTATCGAGAAAGTGGTTTTGTAGACTTTGCTTTGTGATTTTAGAATTTAAAGGATTGACAAAAGCAGTAAAAACCTCTTGATTTGATTTTCTGCGACTTTTACGAATCTTTTTGAGCTGCTTGTCACTAACAGAAGAGATTTTAAACAGTTGGTTTACTAAAGCAGAATGGTATTTTCTTTCTTCAAAAGCACTTATCGAATTGCCCATCAACAAATTTTGAATTCTAGTAAAACTAAGTGGGCTCTGAATTTTCTGGCTTAAATCAGCATAACTACTTTTAAAATACGTCTTGTCAAAACGATTCATAAAATGAAGTGTATCCGTATCAAACAATACGCGAGCCAACTCTAAACCCAAACCAGGGCTTATAGACATCCAGATAAGGCTGTCTTTTTTAATTTTTATCGTCCCTTTAAACGAAAATGTCTGAGCATCGTCCTTATACTTGCCGGCAACTTTGCTGCTAAACAAATCAAAATCGAAATGTGCATTTTTGACAGAGTCTATAAGAAACTGAACTTTTGGGGCTTTGGTGAAGATAGGTCCTACCGTTTTTGATGAACGACAACTCGCCAAAGCCAACAAGAGAACAAAAACCAGTACAATTCTATTCATACAAAACCCCTTCATTAGCCTTTTTAAGCAAAAGTAAAGAGTTTCCTCCTAAAGAAACAGCTTTAAGCCAGCAACGCAAGGCCTCTTCTTTAGCTCCATTTTGATACAAAGCATCGGCGTAATGCTCAAAAATTACTGCGCTTTCTGTACTCGAGTTTTCAATGGCCTTACTTAACCAATCCTTTGCTTCGCTATAGCGAGCTAACTTGTACAAAATCCAACCGTAGGTATCTTGGTAGGTAGCTACGTTTGGTTTTAGTGCATTGCAAAGCTTTGAATACTCTTCAGCCATCTCTAATTTAACTTCTCGAACAGAGAGGTAGTAGCTGTAGTTATTTAACACTATCGGATTATCTGGAACTAAGGATAAGGCGCTTTCGTAACTCGAATCAGACAAGTCGTTTAAATCTAAACTGTGGTAAGCATCTCCTAAATAGTTGTAAAACTCTGCTTTTAAAGGGCGGTTATTAACAACATAATTAAGGCCTCTATTTAAAAGTAATACAGCGCTTTCTTGTTGGTTATCTATAGAGTAAGCCAGCCCAGTAAATAAGTACAACATGGGTTGTACAGGGTTCAGTTCAATCGCTTTTTCTCCTTTGGAAATAACCTCAGAATACATTTGCAGTTCCAAGCCCATTAACAAGCATCTGTTCCAAATAAAATATTCGGTAGCGCCTAAATCAAGCGCTTTCGAATACGCTTTATAAGACTCAATAATTTGGTTTTTTTGGTAAAACAAGTCTCCGTACAAAGCATAAAAACCGGACTCGGTAGGATGATGTAGAAGTGCTTTGTCTAGAAGAGAAGCCAAAGAAACAGAATAGATGGAATCCTCATTTATTAGTTGAAAATAGCTTATTAAAATTTGGAGCTTCACCTCTTTACTAAAACGCGCATTGTCAAAGCAATTGTTTAGGTATTTAAATACTTTTTCAAAATCATTTTTGAGTCGATAATGGTCTGCTAAAGCCATATTTGCTCTAGGCTCTTTGGGGTCTACTTTAAGTATTTCATTGTAAATTTTTAAGGCTTTTTCCGGCAAATTATTGGCCTGATAAAGCTCTGCCAACATTCCTCTGTACCGTACTGTATTTGGAAATGAACTAATGAGTTTTTGCAATTCGTTGGCCGCAGACTTTAAATCGCCTAAGGCAATATATAAACGCTCTTTTACCACAGAAAGTTCTTCTGTAACTCCAAGTCTATTCTCGATAAATTGGTATACGCGAATTGCTTTTTTAAACAAATCGTTACTAGCATAAGCTTGAGCTAGGCTGTACTGGTATTCTATATTTGAAGGGTCTAGTTTAGCTAAGTTTTTGTAGGCATTTAGCTCACCTTCGGTATTTCCAAGTGCAAAGTTTAGTTGTGCTTGATTTAGTAAAATCCAAGAGTTAGTAGGGTCTAAGAGCTGAGCCTGGTTGGCGTAAAACAGAGCAGAAGTTAACTGTTCGGTTCTCATGTAAAGTAGCGCCATCTCAAAATTAGCATCTGCATTAAAAGGATCTATAGCTATACATTGCTCCATTAAATCAGCCGCTTTTGTAAAGTCCTCTAAGGCCTTTAAACGCTGAGACTCAAAAAACAAGTATTTAAAGCGAAACTGATTCTTATAAGTTAGCTCCCCTTCGGTATAAGAATTTAAGAGGGTGCTACTGCTCTGCGGTAGTTTTTTTACTCCCGTACAAGCAGAAAGGGTTAGAATGCTAGCTAAAATGTATACTATAGACTTTGTTTTTTTCATCCAATTTTAGAATAATCGCCAATACTAACGCGTTTTGTACCCCCTTGATAATTTACATTGTTACCGATCATAGAATCCTCTAAATCGGCACTTTGTATAAAGGTATCGTTTTGAATGATTGTGTTTGATAAAACACTATCAGAAATTTTTGTGCCCGCACCAATAGAAACATGAGGGCCAATGGTGCTATTGGATAAGTGCACATGGTCGCCAATAAAACAAGGTTCTATAATAGTCGTGTTTACTAAGTGTAAGCCGAGTCTTTCTTGTTTCTCATCAGTGTATTCTAATACTCTTTTATTTGCATGTATAGCGGCAGTTGGATTTCCGCAATCGAGCCACTCCTCTACTTTGCCTGGAAAAAAGTCAAGGCCTTTAACTCTCATATTTTCCAATGCATTGGTAAGTTGGTACTCGCCGTTTTCCTTTATATCGTTGTCTATTAGGTATTGGAGTTCGGTGCGTAAACGCATGCCGTCCTTAAAAAAGTAAATTCCAATGATAGCGAGATCAGAAACAAACTCCTTTGGCTTTTCTACAAAATCAGTTATAACGGAGTTTTGATCCATTTTAACAACTCCATAAGCACTTGGGTCTTCAACTTTCTGTACCCAAATAATTCCGTCTTTGTTCGTATCTAAGATAAAATCTGCTCTAAACAAGGTGTCTGCAAAAGCAACCACTACTGGGCCAGAAAGGGACTCTTTTGCACATAAAATGGCGTGTGCAGTACCAAGTGCCTCGTCCTGATGGTATATAGAGCCTTTGGCTCCTAAACCTTCTGCAATCGCAATAAGATCTGTCTCTACTTCCTTACCAAAATCTCCAATTACAAAGGCTATTTCGTCTACAACTTGTCCGCAAACTCGGGTAATGTCTTCTACCAATCGTTTTACAATGGGTTTTCCTGCAATAGGAATGAGTGGCTTAGGAACTGTTAGCGTATGTGGTCTGAGGCGGGAACCTCTTCCGGCCATGGGTACAATAATTTTCATGCTGATAACTGTATAACGTTGTTATTATTTTTTTCCTGTCGATCCGAAACCACCTGCACCTCTGTGAGTTTCCGAAAGCTCTTCAACGGAATTCCATTGTGCTTTAGTGTAAGGTGCAATGATCATTTGAGCAATCCGGGTTCCATCTTCAATGCAGTAATCAACATCGGAGAGGTTTATTAATAAAACACCCACCTCGCCTCGGTAGTCTGCATCTATGGTTCCTGGACTATTTAATACGGTGATTCCATTTTTGTAGGCAAGCCCACTTCTGGGTCGTATTTGTGCTTCATAATTGGAAGGTAGCGCTATGCTTAAGCCCGTTTTTACAAGAGTCCTTTGCATTGGTTTTAAAATAATTGGCTCTTCAATATTGGCATATAAATCCATTCCGGCTGACAAATCTGTTTCGTACTTCGGGAGTGGATGTTTTGATCGATTTATGATCTCAATTTGCATAAATATTCTTATTAATTTAAGGCATGAAATTACTTCTTTTTTTTTGCTTTTCTGATACCAAAACTATGAACATGTACACCAAGCATAAAAAAGTGCTTAATAAGTAGTTCGAAAAGAAATTGGCTTGGTTAAAAATGAACCAGGTATAATACAGTGCTATAGCTGTAAAAAGGTATAAAAAAATGCGCTTTAAGTCGTAGGGAATTGGATAGTGTTTTCTACTTAATACGTATGAGGCTACACACATTGAAAAGTAACAAACTAGGGTTGCGTAAGCAGAGCCTAAGTAAGACATAGAAGGAATTAATACAAAATTAAACGCCAGAGTAACCAGTGCACCGAAAACGGACAAATAAGCTCCATAACGTGTTTTCTCGCTTACCTTATACCATACAGATAGGTTGAAGTAAATGCCTAAAAAAAGATTGGCCAATAAAAGGATGGGAACCACCTGAAGACCTTCATGGTAAGACTCATCTCTAATAAATTCTTTTATAGTATCTATATAGACGTTTACACCTAAAAAAATGAGTCCGGTAAATGCTACGAAATAACGCATAAGATTTGCGTACTGATGTTTTGCATCTTTTTTTTGAGCCTGAGCAAAGAAAAAAGGTTCTACACCATACCTATAGGCTTGTATAAAAAGAGTCATAAAAACAGCAATTTTATAGCAGGCAGAATAAATTCCAACCTGAGTGCTGGCTATGTCTGCAGGCAAAAGATATTCAAGCAAAATTTTATCAATCATTTCGTTAACAACAAAAGCTAAACCACCAATAAGCAGAGGAAAACCGTAGGCTAACATTTTCTGTAACAAAGCAAAGTCAAAATTAAACTTTAGTTTAAAAAATTCGGGCAAAAGTAGTACTAGTGTAATAAAGCTTGACGCTAAATAAGAAACAAAAATATAACCGATACCAAAAGATGGCTCGTATATAAAAGCAAAAAAGGCGTTTGTGTAGCCCTTGCTTTCAAGGTAAGGACAGAGTAGAAAGAAAAATAAGTTTAGTCCTATGTTTAAGCAAATATTTGCAACCCTAACCGAAGCAAACTTCCAGGGTTTGTTATTTAAGCGCAATCTGGCAAAGGGCAAGGTTGCCATAGTATCAAAAGCTATAATAAAAGCCAAGAAAGTAACAAAAATGGAGTTATCAGCAATGTGGAGTAGTTCTGCAATAGTGCTCGTTTGGGGCAAGACAAACAACAAAAACAAGCTTGTGCTTACTAAGAGTGATAAAACACCTGTGGTGTAGACCTTATGTATGTTCTTCTCCTTAGTCGAAAAATGGAAAAAAGAGGTTTCTAAGCCATAGCTTAGCACTACCATAGCAAAGGCTACCCAGGTCATTAGTATGGAGAGCACTCCGTACTCGCCCGGAGTAAAAATGCTCGTATATAAAGGAACTAACAAAAAGTTGAGCAAACGACCAACAATACTGCTTAAACCATAAATAGCGGTTTGTCCTACTAATTTTTTAAGTATACTCAAGTCTATTAATTTAACAATGAAAATTAAAAACTAGGCCTTCTTTTGTCTAAAAATGCGCTTGTTCCTTCGATGAAATCGGGAGTGCCAAAACAATTTCCAAAAGCATTTACTTCAAAAGCTAAGCCGTCAACTCCCGCATCATAATTAGCATTTACACATTGGATGGCTGCTCCAATAGCCATTGGGGAGTTACGCAAAATCTTTTTAGCTAGTTTTTGTGCCGATGGCAACAGGTCTTCAAGCGGCACCACTTGGCTTGCTATACCGAAAGACAAGGCTGCTTCGGCGTCAATCATTTCGGCAGTTAAAATCATTTGCATCGCAATTCCTTTTCCGGCAATTTGAGCTAAGCGCTGGGTTCCTCCATAACCCGGAATAACTCCTAAGGAAGTTTCGGGTAAGCCAATACGGGCATTATCGGAAAAAATGCGAATGTGAGAGGCCAAGGCCAACTCTAAGCCACCGCCCAAAGCAAAACCATTTACTGCCGCTATTACGGGTGTATGCATACATTCTATACGATTAAACAAGTCATTGTGCCCATTCTGAGAGAGTCCTTTTCCTTGATCCACAGTAAAGTGAGCAAATTCGGCGATATCTGCACCTGCAACAAAGGCTTTTTCTCCAGAACCCGTTAGAATGATTACACGAGTGCTTTGGTTTGCTTCTGCTTCTTGTAAAGCAGAGCTTAATTCCTGAATGGTTGCGCTGTTTAGTGCGTTTAATTTTGAGGGTCTGTTAATGGTGATGGTTTGTATTCCAGCCTCAGAGCTTAAAAGAATGTTTTGGTAAGTCATAATGATCTATTTAAAAAAGTAAAATTAGGCTTTTTGGTGTAGTAATGGAATGCTTACAAAGAAAGTAGTTCCTGAGGTAGGAGAGGTTTCAAAATAAATAGTTCCGTTGAGATCGTCAATAATTCGCTTAACCATGGCTAAGCCCAATCCTGTTCCACTTGTTTTGGTTGTAAAATTTGGCTCAAATATTTTACTTTGCAGTAAAACGGGTATTCCCATGCCATTGTCTGTTATTACAAGTAAGGCAACTTCCTTTTTCTTTTCCAAAGAAATGGTTACTAAGGGTGTTTCTCCTTCCTTAACACACTCAATAGCGTTGTTTAACAGGTTGTTAAGTACGCGTACAATTTGGTCCTGATCTGCGAATATAAAACAATTCTTATCGAGCTTTAGTATACCACTACTCGTAGGGTCAAAAAATGAAATGGTGTGGTCGACTATCTCCGAGAGGTTGAGTGCTTTCTTTTTACTGGAGGGCATTCGAGCAAAATCGGAAAAAGCAGAGGCTATATTTGCTAAGGTGTCTATTTGATCTATCAGAGATGAGGTAAACCTTTTCATTTTAACTGGAAAATCTGGGTCGTCCTGGCTTACCTTTCGCTCAAACATTTGAATGTTTAGCTTCATTGGAGTAAGTGGATTTTTAATTTCGTGCGCCACTTGCTTTGCCATTCCTTTCCAGGCAGATTCCTTCTCTGTTTGGGCTAGCTTCTCGGAGCTGGTTTCGAGCTCTTTTACCATAAAATTATAATGCTGAACTAATTGCCCAACCTCGTCGGCAGAGTTCCACGACAAGGGCATATACTGCTTAACTAATGCCGCCTTTTGCATTACGGCAGACAACTTAACTATAGGCTCAGATATTTGCTTAGAGAGCAGGTAAGCAAATAAACTGGTAACCAAGAAAAGAAGAAGGTAAATGGGTATCAAAGCAAGAAAATAAGCCTTTAGGTCTCTTTTATACGTTTCATTTAGCTCAAAATACGGTATGCTAATAATAGCAAAGGGCTTTGCATTGGTATCGTAAACGTATTGGTAAGAATTCAAATACTCAACGCCATCAAGATATAACCGTTTGGTAAACCTAGCTTTTGTTTGTGATAAATCTGATATAATTTTTGAGCCAAGTTTTGTGCGAGAATAATTGTTTTGGACTCCAATGATAGATGAACTTAAAATTAGATTTCCTTCTAAACTGTATAAAATTAGATCCAAATTGTGAATATCTGCCAGTTCGTTTAATTTGTATTTAAAAAAATCGAAGGTAGAGGAGTCGTTTAACTCAAAAGTACGTTTCTTAAGGTAATAAGAAATAGAAGCTAGAGTCGAAACTTCTTTTCTTTGAAGACGATTGTTGTGGTATTCAATATTCTGACTTCTGAAATTGTAAAAAGTAGACACACCAATAAAAAAGAATGAAGCCAATAAGAGGGCTATCATTGAAATGTAGATTCTGTTACCTAGTTTTTTTGAATATAATACAAACGATTTCATAGCCTCAAAGATATAAAACAAAAAAACCCTGCCAAGGCAGGGTTTTTTTTGTGGATAATATTATTGTTTCAGCGCTTCTGCTCCACCAACAATTTCGAGTATTTCGTTGGTAATGGCTGCTTGTCTTTGACGGTTGTAAGTAAGTGTTAAATCATCTTTAAGATCTTGCGCATTGTCTGTTGCTTTATGCATGGCAGTCATTCGAGCACCGTGCTCAGCGGCATGAGAGTCTAACAGACCTTTGTAAAATTGAACTTTAAGAGACTTTGGTATAAGGTCTAAAACAATAGACGATTTAGACGGTTCAAAAAGATAATCTACATTCATTTCCAAAGATTCGGTTTGCTCAGATCTAACGGGCAAAAAGGGCTCGGTAATAATGTTTTGAGTTGCAGCGTTTACAAACTCATTGTATATAATCTCTACTTTATCAAAAGATCCGGCTACAAAAGCATCCATTATTTCTTGGGCAATAAGCGTAGAGCTCGAGAAGTTTAGATCGTTAAAAACAGCAAGGTTCGAGTTGAACATGGTGTGCTTGTCTGTAAAATAATCTACCGATCTTTTTCCTATTGGATAAACCTGAACATCGAATTCTGAAAGTTTTTTAATTCTTCTTTCTGTCGTCTTAAAAATATTGGCATTAAAAGCTCCGCATAAACCACGATTAGAGGCTATTGGAACCAATAGCACTTTTTTAATTTCGCGTTCTTGACTGTAAACACCTTCGGTTGAGTTTTCTAATGTAGCACTAAGATTTACTAATATTTCGGACAATTTCTCTGCATAAGGTCGCATTTGAGTAATTGCATCTTGAGCTCGCTTCAACTTTGCAGCCGACACCATTTTCATAGCGCTGGTAATTTGCATTGTAGAAGCTACAGAAGTAATTCTAGTACGTATTTCTTTTAAGTTAGCCATTTGTAAGTCAATTGAAAGTGAGGGTCAAAACCCTCATTAGTTCAGTCTTATAGGTATTTTGAAGAGATTTCTGATGCTGCACTTTCTATAGCAACTGTTGCTTCAGCAGATAACTTACCTGCCTTTAAAGAAGCTAATTCGCTAGAGAATTTGTTTCTCATAAAAGATAAAAACTCAACTTCAAACTCCTTAACCTTAGCTACAGGAACCTTAGACATTAAGTTTTTAGTACCGCAATAGATCATGGCAACTTGTTCTTCAACTGGAAGCGGAGAGTTTAAACCCTGCTTCAACATTTCTACGTTACGCTTCCCTTTGTTAATTACCAATAAGGTTGCATCATCAAGATCAGAACCAAACTTAGCAAATGCTTCGAGCTCACGGTATTGAGCTTGATCGAGCTTTAAGGTACCGGATACTTTCTTCATTGATTTAATCTGGGCATTACCCCCAACACGAGATACGGAAATACCAACGTTAATTGCTGGACGAACTCCTGAATTAAATAAATCAGCTTCTAAGAATATTTGACCATCTGTAATAGAAATTACATTGGTAGGTATGTACGCAGAAACGTCTCCTGCTTGTGTTTCTATAATTGGAAGTGCTGTTAAAGATCCACCACCTTTTACGATTCCTTTAATAGAATCCGGAAGGTCGTTCATGTCGTTTGCAATGGCATCCGAATCGTTTATTTTAGCTGCACGTTCTAACAATCTAGAGTGTAAAAAGAATACATCACCTGGATAAGCCTCGCGTCCTGGAGGACGTCTTAATAAAAGCGATACCTCACGGTATGCAACAGCTTGCTTAGATAAATCATCGTATACAATTAAACCGTGACGACCTGTATCGCGGAAGAATTCTCCAATAGCGGCACCAGCAAATGGAGCGTAAAATTGCATTGGAGCAGGATCTGAAGCATTGGCTGCAACAATAACTGTGTAAGCCATTGCTCCCGCTTCTTCTAGTGTTTGAACAATATTTGCTACTGTAGAACCTTTTTGTCCTATGGCAACGTATATACAATATACTGGCGCACCAGCATCGTAAAATTCTTTTTGATTTATGATTGTATCGATAGCCACAGATGTTTTACCAGTCTGACGGTCACCAATAATTAATTCACGTTGACCACGGCCGATAGGAATCATAGCATCTACGGCCTTGATACCTGTTTGCAAAGGCTCTGCAACCGGCTGACGGTAAATAACACCAGGAGCAGTACGCTCCAAAGGCATCTCGTAAGTTGTTCCAGTAATTGGTCCTTTACCGTCTATTGGAGTACCTAAGGTATCTACAACACGACCTAGCATACCATCACCTACATTGATAGATGCAATACGTCCGGTACGTTTTACGATGTCTCCTTCTTTTACTTCTTTCGATGAACCTAATAATACGGCACCAACATTGTCCTCTTCCAAGTTCAATACAATACCTTGTAAACCGGATTGAAACTCAATCAATTCACCTGAACCTACGTTTGTAAGTCCGTAAACACGAGCAATACCATCACCTACTTGAAGTACGGTACCTACTTCAGCTATTTCTGCCTTAGTTTTAAGACCTGAAAGTTGCTCTTTTAATATTGCTGAAACTTCAGCTGGTTTTACACTTGCCATATTAGTACTATTTTATGTGCGGATTGGAAACAAATTCTCTTTTTAATTGCTGTAATTTATTAGCGATACTCGCGTTAAATTCGCGACCGCCAATACGAAGAACAAATCCACCTATAATGGTTTCATCAACACGTTCTTCTAATAGAACTTCAGAATCGCCAGCAACTAATTTAAGCTGTGCCAATACTTGGGTTTTTATAGTATCTGTAATAGCAATTGCAGTTACAACAGTTGCTTTTACAATGTTTTTAGATTCGTTGTAAAGATCCATGAAGCTAGAAGCTATAGCAGCTAAAATCGGTTCACGTCTTTTTTCGACAACGATATTTAGGAATGCCAAACTTAAGTCACAGACTTCTTTCGAGAAAATTTCATTAAGTATAGCGCTCTTTCTATCGGCTTTAACAATAGGACTTTTAAGCATATTGGTAAAAGCTTCGCTTTCCTCACAAACAGACAATACAGTCTGCATATCTTCTTTTACTAGCTCAATAATATTGCGTTCTTCAGCTAAAGAAATCAAAGACTTCGCGTAACGCAGGGCAACTCTGGTTTCTTTCATCGTCTGTTAGTTAAGCTTTACATCTTTAAGCATCTCCGTAATATAAGCATTTTGCTTTTCAGGATCTTTTAATTCAGCTTTCAATATTTTCTCAGCGATATCAACAGATAAAGAACCTACAGAACTTTTAAGCTCTGAAATAGCGGCAACTTTTTCGTTTTCAATTACTGCTTTTGCAGAAACAATCATTTTAGCTGCCTCTTCCTTAGCTATGTTTTTAGCTGAAGAAACAATACTTGCTTTTATATCTCTAGCATCTTTTAGCATAGCGTCTCTTTCAGCACGTGCTTCTTTCAAAATACGTTCGTTGTCGGCATGTAAATTTGCCATTTCTGCACGAGCATTTTCAGCAGACTCTAGAGCTTCTCTAATAGAGGCTTCACGATTTTTTACAGCACCCAAGATTGGAGCCCAAGCGAATTTCTTCAAGAGAAACATCAAGATCAAAAATGAAAGTGATGTCCAGAATATCAATCCTATTTGAGGAGTAACTAATTCCATATCTTAATTTTTTTGTTTTCGTTTTAACGAGAATGAAAACAAACCTTTCAGGCAATCCCTGAAAGGTTTGTTAATGCAATAATTTAGTTGCTTGCTACTAACAAAGATACAACTACCGCGAATAAAGCTACACCTTCTACTAAGGCAGCAGCAATAATCATTGCAGTTTGAATTTTTGCAGTGGCTTCAGGTTGTCTTGCAATAGCTTCCATTGCAGATCCACCAATTTTTCCGATACCGATACCAGCTCCAATTACAGCTAAACCTGCACCAATTGCAGCTAATGGTCCCATACTAATCATAATAATTTATTTAAGGGTTAAACAAAAAACTTACTTAATTATGCTCATGCTCTGCTACCGCCATTCCAATGAATAGCGCCGACAAAAGCGTGAAAATATATGCTTGCAGTGCAGCTACAAGTAGCTCCAATACATCCATAAACAATACAAATCCTACAGATACTGGAGCGATCATAATCGTCTTAAAGATGAAGATCAAAGAGATCAAGCTTAAGATGATAATGTGACCGGCAGTGATGTTTGCGAACAAACGAATTAGTAGGGCGATAGGTTTCGCGAAGATACCCATCAATTCAACTGGAATCATAATAGGAGCTAACCATAACGGAACGCCAGGAGTAGCAAATATATGTTTCCAGTAATCTTTATTCCCATTCAAGTTGGTAATCAAGAATGTGATGAATGATAATGTGATCGTAAATGAAATGTTCCCTGTTAAATTGGCTGAACCTGGGAAAAATGGAATCAATCCTAAAAGGTTGTTCATCAAAATAAAGAAGAACACCGTTAATAGGTAGGGTAAAAATTTGTTGGCTTTTTTCTCTCCAATATTAGGAACTGCAATATCGTCTCGAACAAACAACACTAAAGGCTCAATAAAAGAAGCTAATCCCTTTGGTGCTAAAACTCCATTGCGGTATGACCTTCCTACAGTAGCAAAAATAAACACTAATAAAAATACCGACAATAACATTGAGAATACATTCTTAGTAATAGAAAAATCAATAGGATGAAGGTTAGAACCCGAAACTTCAGCTATATGACCATGATCAAGGAAGTAAGCGTGGTTACCAACTTTAACAGTATCATGACCATGATTAAATTCACTTGACATAAACACATCCAAGTCTCCGTCAGTAAATAATATAACTGGAAGAGGGATGGAAACTGGGTGTTCAATACCATGATCATCGGTGTAATCAAGAATGTGAAAGTCGTGCGCATCAGAAATGTGATGCATAATTACGGCAACCGCATCAAACTTTTCGTCAGCGGGTGTTACTTCAGCATGAGTGTCATCTACGGAAGCTGTATCTGTATGAGTTTCTTCAGCGTGAGAATGTCCAGTATGATCGGCATGATCATGTCCAGCTTGAGCAAATAAAGAAAGATTACCTAAGGTAAACGTTGCAATAAGTAAGAATGTCTTCAATACAGTTTTCATCTTGTTTTCAAATATGGTTTTAGAGCCTGTGAAAATCGATGCAAAAATAGATAATATTCTTCAATGAGCGAAGTATATTTAAGGCTTATCAACAATATTTAATGGATTGTGTATAAATAGGGGCTTAGAAGAGGTGTTTAAAAGGGCAGTACTAAATTAGTTGTTTAATTTTCTGATGGTTATAACAGATTCAAAAACCAGGTAATACGAAAAGACGATACAGAACTGAAGTGCAAAGTTTTGGCTGTACTCTTGTTTTGGGAGAATAAAGGGTATTAAAAAAATCCAGGCAATAAGCATTTTAAAAATACTACTTGCTAAAAAAGCAAAACCTGCACGATCGAAAACCTTACGAAAGGCAAACAGCACCAGGGGGTACATAAACAAACTTGTCAGAAAAAGAAAAATATGAAGTGTATAAAACAAAGAGTTTGCTAAAGGAAAAGGGCCAAATTGGTTGAATAAATAGTGTAAGCCGAACACAAAGACGAAGGCGCGCACTAATTTAAAAAGAAACTCGAAAAAATCAGCTATCATCGCTATGGCTTATTACTTCTTTTATAACAAAATACAAGGCAGAAAAAACAGCAAATAAGGAAAAAACCAAAGTAAACAAAGGAAATTCTTTTTCTAAATAATGGTCTAACTTAACACCAGCATAAGCTCCTGCACTAATAATAACGCCCATTTGAAAGGCAAGTCCAGAGAATTTAAGAAACTGATCTACTGCTCTTTTCTTCGGTTTTGTCATGTGACTCTCCAGTATTAATGTTTTTAATTGCAGCGCCCATGCTACAAGAGCCTGAAAAGTTTGCTCCAGGTTCGATGGCTAATTTGTTGGTGATGATATCGCCTAATAAGTTGGCTGTAGATTTTAAGCTTAGCAATTCTGAAACCTGAATTTTGGCTTTAAGAGTACCTGCAATTAATGCGTTTTGGCAAACCACACTACCTTCAACTAAGCCGCTTTCGCCAAGCACCAACCTACCTTTGGTTGTAATAGAGCCGGTTAATACGCCATCTATGCGCAAATCGCCATCTGTACTAATGTCTCCTTTAATAACGCTTCCTAGCCCTATGGCGTTTATTGTACCTGTAGTTTTTTCGCTTGACTTACTCATATTTGTATTTGATTTTGAAAACATGAAACTTGCTTTAATTATTTATACTTTAAATACATTCCCTCAAAATACACTAAATATTGATCGAGAGACTTGTCTTTGTAAAAGACATTAAAATTACTCGAAGATATAATAAAATGATCATATTCTGCTCTACCTAAAAGTGTGTTTAATTCCTCCAGATCTTTTACCGCGTTTAAATATTTTAAAGAGGGCTTTGCTTTGTCAAACGTTTTCACAATTAACAATTGGTAGTCTAGGTTTAGCATCAAACTTTGAGTTTTATACTTTTCGGTTTTGTAATACTTCGAGTTAAAGTCCGAAAGACTAATCTTAAGCTTGTTTATACTGAGGCCCGAACTCTCTACAGCTAACACAAAATAATGCGACTCATCTTCGTCGAATGTATAGATTGTTTCTTCAGGAATTTTGGATCTTTGCTCTATGCCTTGTAGTATAGCTCTGGCCTCATCAGCAACTTCACCATTTACATATACCGCAAGTAATTCATTTAAGCTATCTATAAGCTTTTGCTCGCCAAAAAGATGCCCTGTAGAAAGCGCGCTTAAAAGGTACAATTGCTCTGCAACAGGATGAAACTCATACTTACTACGAATTAATTTTGCTTTTATCAAAACCTCAGAGAAGTTCTTGTTTCTAAATAAAGTGTAAACTTCCTCGTAAAATAAAATGGCACTGTCTACCAATTCAGTGTTCAAAGAATAATACGATTCCGGATCGATGATCATTTTTAAATAATCACTATCAGGGTATTCTTCTTGTAGTTTTGTAAAATAGTTTTGAGCGTACAATTTTTCGTCTAACAACTGATGAGTTGTGTACAATTGATAATAAGATAGTGCCTCGTATTTATTTTTTGGGTAAGCCGAAAGAAGCGTTTCAAAAACTTCTAAAGCCTCTTCGTAATCCTGAAGTTCCTCTTTGTAGATAAGCCCTAATTGGTAAAAGGATTGCACAATAAGGTCTACTGTAGCGAGTTTTGCAGAATCGGTCGTAGGAATAATTTTTAGGTAATAATCTGGATCGTAAACATCCTTATCCTCATCCTCTCCGTCCTCATTAATAGAGGTTTGTTGTTTGTTCTTTCTTCGCCAATTGTCTTCTAACTTTCGCTCTCCCCATTTGGTAATAAACTCAGAATAACCAAAGCTAACGGCAGATGGGTTGTAAAAATACCAAGCGCCGCCTCCACCTGCCATAGGGTTAAATTGGTCCCGAGAGTTTGCAGTTGGCCGATTGCTTACGTTCTGTTCTGCGGCTTCTTTAGCCCGAAGATCCTCTTCTTTTAAATCCTCAATTAGGTTCTCAATAAACTCCAGTAAGGAGGCTTCATCTAAGAGCGAGAGGGTCATTAAACTATCTTGAAGGGTAATGGTGTTGTATAAGCCTACTAATTCGTTAAGGCTGTTTTTCTTTTTAGAAAGCGATTCGTAATCAGGATGATTTTGACTTAAAAAGGTCATTGCAGTATCGTAATGACCTTGGGCATTCAAATAAGCGGCTTGGTCGAAGTAAATGTTTGCGAGTGTTAAGTGCGAAATAGATTGTTGTTGATCATTCCCTAAATTACTTGCCGTTGAGCTTAATAAATGCTGGGTGGCTAAGGCTTCTTCATCTTCTTTAAGGGCAATCTCTGCTAGAGCAAAGTAAATTTGATCTTTGTAGTCGATGTTTTTATCATCCTTCAACATTTTTTCTATCTCGTTAATAAGCTTAGAAGAATCGTTAAATTTTGGATTAAAGGCTCTGGCTCTGCTTAATAAAGCGTTGAATTTAAATTCGTAATCGGGGTTCATTTTAACCACCTTATCAAAATACAAATAGGCTGTTTCGTAATCTTCTAGTTTTTGGTAGAGTTGAGCTAATATAAAAGTAAGGCGGGCCTTTTTTTTCTTGTTCTTTGTGTACTTTAAGCTGGTGTGGATATAGGATACCACCTCATCCCAGTTTTCTTTTTTGATGTGATAATTTGCGTAAACTTCTGCTAACAGAGCCTTGTCTGGGTTTTTTAAACGAGCATCGCTCTCGAGGTAAAGGAGTTGCTTTTTTGCCGTTGTAAAGTTGCCCATTTCTATTTGAGCTCTAGTAGACCATAGCATGGCTAAATCAGAAATATAGCCCTCGTATTCTCTACTTACAAAGCCGAGCATTTCTATAGCTTTTCCAAATTCTTGTTTATAAAATAAAGCCTTACCCATTAAAAAGTAACTATCGTCTATCCACTTATTTTTTTCATCACCCTTAATTTCCATGGAGTGAAACTCTACTACCATAGCGGCTTTATCGATAACTCTATTTAGTTGTGGAAATATTTTTTGAGCTTGTTTTCCATCTCCCAAAATACTGGTTGGCAAAAGGCTGTTGTAATCTTCCTGATGGTTTTTTTCTAGTTTCTCTAAGCCCTCTCTTAAACTCTCTACTGCGTTAAAATAACCGTTATAGTGCGCTGCTGTTTTATGATAACTACGATTTATAAATCGGTCCTTTTGAGTAGAACAAGAATATAGGAGTACCAACAAAAAAACGAAGGCTAAATATGTGTGAACTTTTTTCAATTTATTTCTTTTTAGCAATAGTATTAACTGCTTGTAAGCAAAAATATTTTATTTTTTCGTTTAATCTTCTATTAAATAAAATTATATGCGATTGACTTTCCAACTCAAGCGAGAATAAAAGTGAATTAAATTAGTGTTTTAACTTCTTATTGGTATTGCCGACCATTTCTATTAAAAGAGCTGAGGCGCTATAAATCTTAAAAAAGTGCAATTTAAATTTAGCACTCACGCCCTAACTCTTTGTCTATATGCATCGAAAGCTCATTGAGTTGCTGAAAATTAGTTAAAAAATTCAGGCGATCGGCATCGGGTATTTCATTGTTTTTCATCTGTTTAAGCATTTGCTCAATTTTAAGCTTTACTTGTTTCGATTTTAAACGGATGACTCCTTCAATAACCAGCTCTTTCAATTTATCGGTTTCGGTGGGTACAAATATTTCCTTTTTTGACCAATCGCTTATTTGATGTTTGTCGCTTAACAATTCCGACATGATTTGAGACAGCTCTGCGTCTTGATGACGAACAAAATATTGCGCTGTTAAGATGTTGCCACTGTCTTGAATTTCTCTAATAAATTCGGTGTATATTTTGTTAAACGTATTGTGTGTAAAGTGGATGTCGTCCTCACTTAACTCGGAAATAATATATTCTGCGGCTGAAACTTGCGTTTCCTGACTTTCGCCTTCCTCATTTTCAAATTTGAACATTAAAGGTGTGTTGCCATAAATTACCAACAACCTAATTAGTGTAGCCTCTTCTAAGTCGAGACTAAGAGCTGTACGTTTTTTGCTGCCTTTTGGACTGCTAAAAACAACTTGCATTGGCTCGGACTTGCTTTTTGAAACAGCTCCAGAGCGCGCTTGTTCTATGCTCGAAAATATTAATTGCTCATCAACGCCTAAAATAGTGGAGGAGCTTTGAGCGAAAACAGTTCTGGATACGTTGTCTGGAATTAAAGCAATGGTAGCCGCTACATCTTTAATAAGTTCCGCTCGTTTTATAGGATCTTCTTTTGCTTCTTCTATGAGCAAGGAGCATTTGAAAGCTATAAAGTCTTTAGACTGAGAATCTATGTAGGTTTCTAAATCGTCGGTACTCACTTTTTTTGCGTAAGAGTCTGGATCCTCGCCATCTGGGAAGGTAAGAACTTTTACATTCATTCCTTCCTGAAGTATAAGGTTTACACCTCTAAGTGCCGCTTTAATTCCAGCAGCATCGCCATCAAAAAGAAGTGTAATATTATTCGTAAACCTCTTAATTAACTTTATTTGGTCTACAGTAAGAGAGGTTCCGGAAGAGGCTACAACATTTTCCATTCCAGATTGATGCATGGAAATAACATCTGTATAACCTTCTACCAATAAGCAGCGGTCTTTTTTAACGATGCTGTTTTTGGAATGATACATTCCGTATAAAACCTTACTCTTAGAGTAAATTTCGCTTTCTGGAGAGTTAAGGTATTTGGCCGCTTTGACATTGCTTTTAAGTATACGCCCTCCAAAACCTAAAATTCTGCCCGATAAGGAATGTATGGGAAACATAACTCTTCCGCTAAAACGATCGTAATTTCTGGATTGTTTAGGTATGGTAAGCCCTGTTTTCTCTAAAAAACTTAATTTATAACCCTCTTTTAGAGCGTAAGTACTAAAGGCATCTCCTTTATCTGGATTGTATCCTACTTGGAATTTCTTTAGCGTGTCTTCTCTAAAACCTCTTTCCTTAAAATAACTTAGTCCAATTGCACGACCCTCGGTTTGGTTAAAAAGCTGATCCTGAAAATAGTCGTTCGCAGTATTGCTAACAATAAACATGCTCTCTCTATCGTTGGCAGCCTCCTCTTGCTCTGGAGTTCGTTCCTCTTCTTCGATAAAGATATTATACTTGCTTGCTAGGAATTTCAAAGCTTCTGGATAACTAAAATGCTCGTGATCCATTACGAAATTAACAGAGTTACCCCCCTTGCCACAACCAAAGCACTTGTATATTCCCTTTGCGGGAGATACGGTAAAAGAAGGCGTTTTTTCATCGTGAAACGGGCAATTCCCTAACATGTTTACTCCGCGTTTTTTGAGCTGAACAAAGTCGCCTACCACCTCGTCTATACGAGCAGTTTCAAAAATAAGATCTATGGTTTCTTTAGGAATCAAGGGCGCTAATTTAAAAAGCTAAAATAGTAAAATTTGTTGGTGCTATTTGTTTTAGCTAAGTGTAGTTGCCGATCGTATAACGTCAAAACAACGAAAACCTCTATTTCTTTCTATCAATTACGTACTTAATTAAAGCGAGTAAAGAGGTTTTTGCTTCGGACTCGGGCATGGTAGTAATAATATCGATCGCTTTGGATTGGTAAGCCAACATCTTTTCTTCGGCGTATTCCAGGCCACCGCTTTTACGAACAAAAGCAATTACTTCTTTCACTTTTTTAGGATTGTTATGATGTCTTTTAATTGTACTAATTACAGATCTCTTAGTGCTTTTATCGCAGTGCTGAAGGGCGTAAATTAAAGGCAATGTCATTTTCTGTTCTTTAATATCAATCCCAACCGGTTTCCCAATTAGTCCTTGTTTTTGGTAATCAAATAAGTCGTCTTTAATTTGAAAAGCAATTCCGATGGCCTCTCCAAAAGACCACATTTTATCGATGAGTTCTTGGTTTTTCGAAACAGAAGAGCATCCTACAGCGCAACAAGCAGCAATTAAAGAGGCTGTTTTTTTTCTAATAATCTCGTAATAAACCTCTTCTACTATGTCTAACCGTCGGGCTTTTTCTATTTGTAACAACTCTCCTTCGCTCATTTCTTCTACTGCTCGAGAGGTAAGCTTTAGTAAGTGAAAATCTTGATTTTTAACGGCTAGTAAAAGGCCTTTGGAGAGGAGGAAGTCTCCAACTAAAACAGCAATTTTATTTTTCCAAAGCGCGTTTATCGAAAAGAAACCACGACGCATATTTGCGTCGTCTACCACATCGTCGTGAACCAATGTAGCTGTATGCAAAAGCTCGATCATAGCAGCGCCACGAAAAGTACTTTCGTTTATACTGCCACATAGCTTGGCAGAAAGAAAAACAAACATCGGTCGCATTTGCTTTCCTTTGCGCTTTACAATGTAATGAGTGATTTTATCTAACAAAGGCACCTTACTTGCCATAGAGAGCTTGAATTTGGACTCAAAAGAGTTCATTTCATCTTTTATGGGGGCTTTTATTTGATCTAGTAACGACATAGTTTTTGATGTAGTAATTTAGGTGTCTTTAATACATAAGTACCTAAGGACGGTTTTTGCGAGTCCTTACGAATTAGGTTTTCATTTTTATTTCTTATTCGCCAATTGGCCGCAGGCAGCGTCAATATCTTTTCCTCTACTTCTTCTAACATTTATAACAACACCTCGCTCTTCAAGGTACTCTTTAAATGCATCTACTTTCTCAACTTTAGCTTGCTTGTACATGCCTCCGTCTATGGGGTTGTACTCAATGATATTGACCTTGCAAGGAATGTGCTTACAGAATTCGTAAAGCTCGTGCGCATCTTGTAACTCGTCGTTAAACTTATCAAATATTATGTATTCGTAAGTTACTCGGGTTTGTGTTTTGGCGTAAAAATATTTTAGGGAATTTGCAAGGGCCTCCAAATTATTTGTTTCATTTATGCCCATAATTTTATTTCGCTTCTCGTCGTTTGCAGCATGAAGCGAAAGCGCCAAATTAAATTTTATATCATCGTCGGCTAATTTTTCAATCATTTTAGCCACACCAGCTGTAGAAACAGTAATGCGTTTTGGAGACATGCCTAGACCTTCCTCTGAAGTGATTTTTTCTATGGAGTCTAGTACGTTTTTATAATTCAACAAAGGCTCGCCCATGCCCATATAAACAACGTTAGAAAGTGCGTGTCCGTTGTGTTCCAAAGCTTGGTCTCGGATAATACGCACCTGATCGTAAATTTCTGCTGCATCTATATTTCGCATACGTTTTAAGCGTCCGGTTGCACAAAATTCGCAGGCCAAACTACAACCTACTTGAGAGGAGATGCAAGCAGTCATTCGAGTATCTGCTGGTATTAAAACTCCTTCGCATATTTTATCGTCGTGTAAACGAAAGGCGTTTTTTATGGTGCCGTCTTTACTAAACTGAGAGTCGTCTATTTGTACTGCATTGATGTTGAAATTAACTTTTAACATCTCGCGTGTAGAAAGGGATAGATTGGTCATTTGATCAAAATCGGTAACCGATTTTTTCCATATCCATTCGTATACTTGCTTGGCGCGAAAGGCTTTTTCTCCCTTAGTAACAAAGTACTCCTTGAGCTTTTCTTTCGACAAAACTCTAATGTCTTGTTTCTTCTGCTTTTCCATCGATGCAAAGATAGGGATTCTTACCTTTGTAAAAATTTACTCCATGCGTATAATTCAAGCATCTTTTATTATTCCATTAAATGGCCCAATTGTAACGAACGGCTATCTTTTTATTGAAGATGATGGTACCTTGTTACACCTAACAGATCAAGCCCCCATTACCAACGAATTTGAGGTAGAAGTGTACCAGGGAATTCTCTGTCCTGGCTTTATAAACACACATTGTCACTTGGAGCTTTCGCATATGAAAGACATTATTCCTGAGGCTACTGGACTTCCAGAATTCGTTAATCAGATACCAAAACTTAGAAACAACTATATTCTGGATCCTGAGGAGGCTATGAGAGCTGGTAATGAAGAGATGGCAAGTAGTGGAATTGTTGCTGTTGGAGATATTTCAAATACGAGTGACTCTCTAAAAATAAAAAAAGACAGCCCTATAAAGTACCACTCATTTGTGGAGCTGTTTGGTTTAGACAAGAAAAAATCTACAGAGTTATTGGCACACGGACAATCCGTTCTTGAAGAGTATCGTTCAATAGGATTAAAAGCTTCTTTGGCTCCACACGCGCCTTATTCTATGTCGCCCGAACTGTTGGAGGGTATCTATGCAAATACGGAAAATGAAATTGTGAGTATCCATCATCAGGAAACACCTTCTGAAAATGAAATGTTTTTGGAGTCGAAAGGAGATTTAGTAGAATTGTACCGAAGTAGGGCTGTAGATATTTCCTCACAGATCGCTTTTACTAAAAACTCGTCTCAATACAGTTTATTACAGTATCTACCAAAACATCAAAAAGTTCTACTGGTTCACAACACATACTCGGGGGTTTCGGATATTGAGCAGGTAGAAAACCATTTTTCTAATGCCTATTGGTGTACTTGCCCTAAAGCAAATTGGTACATTGAACGTCGTTTACCAAATTATGATTTATGGCGCGATAAACAATTGAAAATTACAGTAGGAACCGACTCTCTTGCATCAAACAACACACTTAACATATTGGAAGAGTTGAAGTTGATACAAAAGAAATTTCCACATATAAGTACCGAAGAGCTTTTAACTTGGGCAAGCAAAAATGGAGCTGCTTTTTTTGATTATACAGAGCTGGGTTCTTTTACCCTTGGTACTAAGCCGGGAATTCTCTTAATTGAAAATGTTTCTGGAATGAGCTTAACAGAGCACTCTAAGGTTAAGGTATTAGCTTAACGTTTTAACGCTTGTTTTAGATCTGATTAATAATAGCCTGGGCTAAAAGTAAATCTTTTGGGCTCGTTATTTTTATATTGTTTATTTCGCCGTCAAAAAGATGAATTTTTTCTCCACAAGCCTCTACAACAGAGGCGTCGTCTGTATAAGTGCTTAGCTCCTTTTGTTGGTACGATTTTATAAGAATAGATGAGCTGAAGCACTGAGGTGTTTGCACGGTAAAATAAAGACTTCGATCGAGTGCCTCACTAGCGATGCCCGTCACTTTTCTTATCGCTTCTACAACAGGAATTACCGGTATTAGGGCTTTTTTGAGTTCTGCCTCGCGGTAAATGTTTGTAATAAATACTGAGCTAACTAAGGGCCTAACTCCATCGTGTACAGCAATAATAGAGTTGTTTTCGCAAAAGTTTAATCCGTTTTTAACCGATTGAAACCGCGTTAATCCTCCCGCACAAATGATGTGAGGAATCTCAAATTTATGGCTTTTGCACAAATCAGCCCAAGTTTTATGGTGTGATTTTGGTAAAACAAGGATTAAAGATATAGAAGACTTTGCATAAAAAAACTTTTCTAATGTATGCATCAAAATAGGCTTCCCACCCAACTCTAAAAATTGTTTAGGGAGCTTACTTTTCATTCTTTGGCCAGATCCGCCAGCTACAATAATGGCAAAGTATTTCATAGCGTTGCTCGTTATTACGATTGTTGATCCTTCTCTTATAGCTCAAAAAAAAAGCTAAGAGATTATCATCTTTTAGCTTTTTTTTTCAAATGTATTTGTTTACAATATCAGCATAGCATCACCGTACGTAAAGAAGTTGTACTTCTCTTTAATGGCTTCTGCATACGCTTTCTTTAGTAAGTCAAAGCCACAAAATGCTGCTGTATGCATCATTAAAGTAGACTTTGGTGTATGCATATTTGTAATCATACAGTTTGGAATTCTAAATTCATACGGTGGAAAAATAAACTTATTGGTCCATCCGTCAAACTGATTTAGCGTATCATGAGTAGAAACAGAACTTTCTATTGCTCTTAGGGTCGTTGTACCTACCGCACAAATTCTTCTGTTTTCTTTTAGTGCTTTATTTACCGTGTCGCACGCTTCTTTTTTTACAATTATCTGTTCCGACTCCATCTTGTGTTTAGATAGATCTTCTACTTCTACGGGACGAAAAGTACCTAAACCAACATGTAGTGTAACTTCGGCAAAGTTAATTCCCTTAATTTCCAATCGTTTTAATAAATGCTTGCTAAAGTGCATGCCGGCTGTAGGAGCTGCAACAGCACCTTGCTCTTTTGCGTATACTGTTTGGTAGCGTTCGTCGTCCATTTTATCTGGATCACGGTCTATGTATTTTGGAAGTGGTGTTTCTCCAAGCTGATTTAGTTTTTTTCTAAACTCCTCGTAAGGTCCATCGTATAAAAACCTAAGAGTTCTTCCTCTAGAGGTCGTGTTGTCAATTACCTCGGCAACTAAAGATTCGTCTTCTCCAAAGTATAACTTGTTTCCAATACGTATTTTTCTAGCTGGGTCAACTAAGACGTCCCAAAGACGGTTTTCTTGATTCAGCTCTCTTAACAAGAAAACCTCTATTCTAGCACCTGTTTTTTCCTTGTTTCCGTACATACGGGCTGGAAAAACTTTAGTGTTATTCAATATCATAACATCTTGATCGTCAAAGTAATCAATAAGATCTTTGAACATTTTATGTTCAATCTTACCAGTTTCGCGATGTACCACCATTAATCTAGATTCGTCGCGGTTTTGTGATGGTCTTTTTGCCAACAATTCATCCGGAAGCTCATAGCTAAAGTGGGAAAGTTTCATTTTGGTGATCATAGAACGTATCTTTTTAAGGCTTGCAAATATATGAAATTAAATATTGTTGAGCCGTATTATTAGGAGTTCATCATTTTTTCAAAGTCCTGGATATCAATGGCACTTTTTAAATCGTATTTTCCTATTCGTGTTCTTTGCAGTTTACACAGCCAGGCTCCGCTGTTTAAGGCTATACCAATGTCGTATGCTAGAGAGCGTATGTAGGTGCCTTTACTACAGATTATGCGAAACTTTACGTAAGGAAAGTCAATTTTAAGCAGCTCCAATTCTCTAATGGTAATGCTTCTTGGTTTTATTTCTGCTTCTTCTCCCTTTCGAGCTAGTTCGTATAGTTTTTTTCCGCCCACTTTTAGAGCAGAAAAAATTGGCGGGTATTGCTGTATTTCGCCTATAAATTTAGGAATTATGCTGCGAATTAAATCTTCCTGAATGTGTTGGGTAGCAAAAAAATAGTTTTCGGCTGTTTCGCCGTCGTAGCTTGGGGTGGTGGCTCCTAATTTTAGGGTAGCCACATATTCTTTTTCTGCCGCTTGGTACTGGTCTATTTCTTTGGTCATTTTTCCGGTACAAAGAATCATGAGTCCGTTCGCTAAGGGATCTAAGGTTCCGGCATGGCCTACCTTTATTTTTTTTACTTTAAGGGCTCTCTTTATAAGCCAACGTACTTTATTTACCAACTGAAAACTCGTCCAATGTATGGGTTTATTGAAAAGTAAAACTTCTCCTTCTTTAAAATCAAATTCTTTTTTCATTAAAAATAAGGGGCTAGTTCAGTACAAATAGATTCAAGTAATTCTTGATCTTTTTTAGAAAACGCTGCAGGAATATGAGAGTCTATATCAATTTGAGCTACAACAATTCCATCTTTAATTATCGGAACAACAATTTCTGATTTTACATGAATGCTGCAAGCAATATAATTCGTTTGTTCCTCAACATTGTCTATTAAAAATGTTTTTTTAGATTCGGCTGCTTGTCCACAAATACCCTTGCCAAATGGAATTGATGTGTGGCTTGTTGGCGCTCCTTTATATGGGCCTAATAACAATGTGTTTTTGTCTAGGTCGGCAGTATAAAAACCTGTCCAGTCATAGTTTTCTAAACGGGCATCTAGTAAATTGCACAACTGCTGCATTTTATAAGTTACTAAATTTTCGGAATTGATAATTTTTAAGCAATCCGTTGTTACTTCTGCGTAAGTATTCATCCCTTAATTTCGATAATTGTTTGGTCGAATGCAGCTATTGTTTGGTCTAGTAATTCGGTGGTGTGCGTTCTTGAAATAAAGAGGGTTTCGAAAGCAGAAGGAGCTAGGTAAATACCTCTTTTTAGCATTCCATGAAATACTTTTTTAAAATAGTTAGCATCAGCAGCACAAGCGTCGTCAAAATTTGATACCTCGTCCGTATTAAAGTGAAAACTTAGCATAGAACCAATACGATTGATGCATACCTTGAGCTTATGCTTATCGAAAACAGTACGCATTCCTTCTTCTAAATAAAGCGTTTTTTGTTCCAACTCTTCAAAAATAACAGGATGTTCGTGTAGCTCTTTGAGTAGGGTGTATCCACAAGACATAGCCAAGGGGTTTCCAGAAAGTGTTCCCGCCTGGTAAACAGGGCCTAAAGGAGCTACCATATTCATAATTGCTTCTTTTCCGCCAAAGGCTCCAACAGGCAAACCTCCTCCAATAATTTTTCCCATACATACCAGGTCGGGCTGCACATTAAAAAGCTTGTGAGCTCCGCCGGCAGAAAGTCGAAACCCAGTCATAACCTCATCAAAAATCAATACTGATTCGTAATGGTCGCATAGTTTTCGCAAACCTTCTAAAAAGCCTTTTTTTGGAGGAATAC
>CAWVTK010000007.1:0-28290 GCA_963933205.1 uncultured Flavobacteriales bacterium | reverse complement strand
CTAATATCTAAGCCGGTATCAATTTCTAATTTTAATAGCTTTTTAGTTTTCTTTACTTTTTCAGCAGAAACGATGGTTCCTACACGAATATCCATAGCGTTAAAATCCTCAAAACTAACATTTTCTTTTTGAGCTTCTACTGCCTGATTTGCTAATTTGGTAGCTGCTAACTTGGCCAACTGGGCTTCCATTTCTGCATCTTCTACTTTGCGGAATAGTAATGCTGCTTTTTCAATTTTCATTCCTTGAACTAGTAAATCATCTGCACCAGCATCAATCCATTGCAATTGATTTAAACCTAGCATACTGCTTAACTTACCTGCGGTAAAAGGCATAAAAGGCTCCGATAGAATCGATAAATTAGCCGCTATTTGAAGAGAAATGTTTAGGATAGTTTTGGTGCGTACCTCATCTGTTTTAATCAACTTCCAAGGCTCCTCGTCTGCTAAATACTTATTTCCTAAACGCGCTAAATTCATCAATTCGGCTAAGGCTTCTCTAAATCGATACAACTCAATCGACTTCGCTATTTTGGTAGGAAAAGCCTGTAAGGAAGCCAGTACTTCTTTATCTGTGTCAGATAGTGCTCCTCTTTCGGGAATTGCACCATCGTAATACTTATTGGTAAGCACCACCACCCTGTTTATAAAGTTTCCGAAAATACCAACCAGCTCAGAATTGTTACGGGTTTGAAAATCTTTCCACGTAAAATCGTTGTCTTTAGTTTCGGGAGCAGTTGCACATAATACATAACGCATTACATCTTGCATACCCGGAAAATCTTCTAAATACTCGTGCAACCAAACGGCCCAATTTTTTGAGGTAGATATTTTTGCACCTTCCAAATTTAAGAACTCATTTGCCGGAACATTATCGGGCACAATAAAATCGCCGTGCGCTTTTAACATGGCCGGAAAAATAACACAATGAAAAACAATGTTGTCCTTGCCTATAAAGTGAACTAATTTTGTATCATCAGATTTCCAGTAAGGCTCCCAGTCTTTTCCATTATCTTTTGCCCATTGTTTGGTGGCAGAAATGTAACCAATGGGCGCGTCAAACCAAACATACAAAACTTTTCCGTCAGCGCCTTCTGCAGGTACAGGAATACCCCAATCTAAATCGCGGGTTACCGCACGTGGCTGCAAACCTTGGTCTAACCAAGATTTACACTGTCCGTATACATTCGACTTCCAGTCGGACTTATGTCCATCTAGAATCCACTCTTTTAACCAAGCTTCGTATTTATCTAAAGGCAAAAACCAATGTTTGGTTTCCTTCATCACTGGTTTGTTGCCACTTAAGGCAGACATTGGGTCTATTAAATCTGTGGCACTTAAAGAAGTACCACATTTTTCGCACTGGTCGCCGTAAGCACCCTCACTTTTACAATGAGGACAAGTACCGGTTAGGTATCTATCGGCTAAAAACTCTTGCTCTACTTCATCAAAATACTGCTCACTTACCTTTTCGATAAACAAACCTTCCTTATGTAGATGCTTGAAAAACTCAGAGGCTGTTTCGTGGTGTAATTTGTCGGAAGTACGGTGGTACATATCAAAGCTCACCCCTAATTCTTTAAACGAGTCTCCAATAATTTTATGGTACTTATCGACGACCTGCTGCGGAGTAATGCCCTCTTTCTTGGCAGAAATGGTAATGGGAACACCGTGCTCATCGGATCCACAAACAAAAATTACGTCCTTTTTATTGGAGCGTAAAAAACGTGCATATATATCGCTGGGAATGTAAACTCCCGCTAAATGACCTATATGAACGGGGCCGTTTGTGTAAGGCAATGCTGCCGTAATGGTGTATCTTTTTGCTTCTGCCGACATGGGTAACTTGTTTTGTATGCAGCAAATATAAGCTTTTGGTTTTGTAGAAAATAAAATACCAAGGGTCTGTTTAAGTATAGTATACCCCAACGGTTCTAGTTCTTTTTAATGAAATTTGTTCAAAAATTAAAACTCGTTTAATTTAAACAAACCCTATTTTAAAAATCGACAGAAACGCTTATCTTTAAACCAATTAAAAAAAAGACTTTGAAAACAAAACAGGCACCTAATTTAAATCCAAGAGATGCTATTGCTTTAATTTCTACCGCCAGAAAAATAGAAAAGACAGCGCTGACTCCATCAATTAAGATACTAGAGTCTTGGGATTTAAAAGTTAAATTAGGAGAATATATTTTTCAAGAACAAGATCAATTTGCAGGGTCTGTTGCACAAAGAACTTCTGACTTACAAAAAGCACTAGACGACAAAAGTATAAAGGCTGTTTTTTTTGTAAGAGGGGGTTATGGTTCCATTCAAGTAGTAGACGGTATAGATTGGACGGCTTTTCAAGAACACCCAAAATGGCTCATTGGTTTTAGCGACATCACGGTTTTTCATTCGCACATACATCAAAACTTTAAAATCCCTACACTCCATGCAGCTATGCCAATTACTTTTGCTAGCAATACCGAAACTTCCCTATATAAAACCAGGTGCTTGCTCTTTGGCGAATCCCTAACTTATGAAGTGGAGGCGCATCCTTACAATAGAAAAGGAATTGTAGAGGCTGAAATGATTGGCGGCAACCTTTCCATACTCTACGGGCTTTTAGGATCGGAAAGTCAGCTAAACACAAAGGGAAAAATTTTGTTTATTGAAGATTTAGATGAATACCTCTACCATATAGACCGAATGCTTTACGCCTTAAAAAGAGCCGGAATGCTAAAGAATTTAGCAGGCTTACTTGTGGGAGGAATGAGCGATATGAAGGACAATGCCATTCCCTTTGGTAAAAATGCCGAAGAAATTATTAGAGATGTAGTTTCAGAATATAATTTTCCAGTTGCCTTCAACTTTCCGGCCGGACATATAGACCATAATATGCCCTTAATATTCGGAAAAAAGCTTGCGTTTGAAGTTGGTAAAACCGTTAAGCTTCACGAAACTCACTGATGAAAATATTCAATTAATACAAAATAAATAGTTTGAATAATACTTAGAATTACACCAATACTATAAAACAAATGGCAGCGCATAACGACTTAGGAAAATCGGGCGAGGAAATAGCACGAAAGTTTCTTCAAAAAAAAGGCTTTCAGATCTTAGAATGCAATTGGCAACACAATAGATATGAGGTAGATGTAATAGCAATCGATAAAAATTTTCTTGTTTTTGTAGAAGTAAAAACACGTGCTACTTTAAAGTTTGGCTTTCCAGATGAATCGGTAGACTTTAAAAAGGAAAAAATGCTGGTAGAAGCCGCAGAAATATTCCTCGAAAAAAAAGACCTGTACCACGAAGTGCGATTTGATATTGTTTCAATAGTTAAAAATGAGAATGAAGAAAAAGTATACCATATTATCGATGCTTTTCAAGGGTGAGTAATTTTAACTACTTCGTTCCTTAGGAAAGCTAATTTTCTGGCTGCTTGACATCGATCGATTGCTTATATTTGAGAAATTTAAAATTTTAGAATGATTCAAAAACTACTCGTGTTTTTTCTGTTGGCAAGCCTAAGTGCATGCGATAGTCCAAGCACCACTATAAGCATAAAAGAAAAGGGGCCTAAAAACGGATTGGTACATACGTATAATGAAGACGGCAGTATTTCTGCATCAATAAATTATAATAACAACCTGCGCGAAGGATTGGCGCTAGATTTTTATACCGATGGAAAACTAAGAGCCGAAATTAACTACACAAACAATGTAAAGGAAGGCTTGGCAAAATGGTACCATAAAAGTGGAGGCGTTTACAGAAGTACTGCTTATATAGCGAATGAACGCCATGGGCTGCAAAAGAAATTTTACGAAGATGGCGAACTCATGTCTGAGGCAATGTTTTACAAAAACCATCCAGGCATTGGCTTAAAAGAGTACAACAAATCTGGGCAAGAGCGCAAGGCAATTCCAGAATTTAAACTAAGCGATAAACAGGTGCTTAAAGACGGCACTGTGCGCGTAAAAGTGCAGTTGGCAAATAAAGTAAAAGAAGTAAGCTTGTACCAAGGAAATCTTGTAAACGAGCTCTATTTAAACAACGATTTAAAAGAAATTAACAAAACAGCCCGTACAGGAATTGCAGAAATACCTCCCGGTAAAAGTGAAATTACTGTACTAGCAAAATACAAAACACGCTACAAGAATTATCGCGTAGTAAAAGGAACTGTAAAAAGATAAGCCATGAATTTATCATTAGAAGGAAAGCGCGCCGTAGTTTGCGGAAGCACCCAAGGAATAGGATTTGCAACAGCTACAGAACTCGCCGTTTTAGGCGCCAGCATAACCTTAGTTGCCCGCAGCAAAGCTAAGTTAGAATTAGCAATGGCAACCTTAGATGTTTCTAAAGGACAATTGCATAATTACATTACAGTAGACTTTACGCAGCCCGAAGATTTAAGAACTAAGCTTAGTGCATACGCTAAAGAATTTAATGCCCATATACTCATTAACAATACGGGTGGCCCAGCAGGTGGTCCAGCAAACGCTGCGCATACAGATGCCTACCTACAAGCATTTACCCAGCATTTAATTTGCAACCAAATACTGGTTCAAAACCTAATGGAAGGCATGAAAAAGGAAGGTTACGGTAGAATTATAAACATTATCTCTACCTCAGTAAAACAACCTTTAAATGGTTTGGGAGTTTCCAACACCATAAGAGGAGCCGTAGCAAGTTGGGCTAAAACTTTGGCCAACGAGTTGGGAGCATTTAACATTACGGTAAACAATGTTTTACCTGGAGCTACCAATACCGTACGTTTAAAATCAATCATCGAAAATAAAGCGGCAAAAACCGACCAAACCGAAGAGGCCGTTTTAGAGGCCATGAAAAATCAGGTTCCGATGAAACGCATAGCCGAAGCACAAGAAGTTGCCAATGCAATAGCTTTCTTAGCTTCGCCCGCAGCATCCTACATTAACGGAATTAACGTTCCGGTAGATGGAGGCAGAACCGCTTGTTTATAGACTATGGAAAAAATTGAAAATTACATTGGAGGAGATTTACTTCAGCCTTTATCTGGCGCTTATTTAGACAACTTTAATCCGGCTACCGGAAAAGTATATGCGCTAATTCCAGACAGCGATACACGCGATGTAGAAATGGCCGTGAAAGCAGCAAAAGAAGCCTTTCCTATGTGGTCATCTCTTGCTTCGGAAAAACGCTTGAATTATTTAATGGCTATTGCTCAAAAAATAGAAGAAAACTTAGACGATCTTGCCCTAGCCGAAACCATAGACAACGGAAAACCCCTCTGGCTCTCTAAAGCAGTAGACATTCCTAGAGCTTCCTCAAACTTTAAGTTTTATGCTACGGCAATGATGCACGATAAAACCGACTGTTTCGAGATGGGCGATTTTGCACTTAACTATACAGTACGTAAACCTATTGGCGTAGCAGGTTGTATTTCTCCTTGGAATTTGCCTTTGTATTTATTTACTTGGAAAATTGCACCTGCCCTAGCAAGCGGCAATTGTGTGGTTGCAAAACCATCGGAAGTTACCCCAATGACGGCTTATTTGCTTTCTAAAATATGTAGAGAGGTTGGTTTACCAGCCGGCGTTTTAAACATCGTACATGGCTTGGGGCATAAAGTTGGTGCTGCCATTACTGCGCATCCAGAAGTACCTGTAATTTCTTTTACCGGTGGTACGGCTACAGGTCAGCAAATAGCCAGAGTAGCCGCTCCTATGTTTAAAAAACTATCTCTTGAGCTGGGTGGTAAAAACCCAAACATCATTTTTGCAGACTGCGATTTTGAAGATGCACTGGCAACCACCAAACGATCTTCTTTTGCCAACCAAGGACAAATATGTTTATGTGGATCGCGCATATTTGTAGAGCGACCTATTTATCAGAAATTTCGCGATGCTTTTGTAGCCCAAACTAAAAAAATGGTTGTTGGTCATCCCTTAGATGAAAAAGCAAAACTCGGAGCAGTAGTTTCAAAAGAGCACATGGAAAAAGTACTCTCCTACGTAGCACTGGCCAAAGAAGAAGGTGGAACCGTATTAACCGGAGGAAAAAGAATTGTTTTAGACGGAGATTACGCAGAAGGTTATTATCTAGAACCTACTATTATAGAAGGCCTAGCTTACGATTGCCGCACCAATCAAGAAGAAATTTTTGGGCCGGTAGTTACCCTCATGCCCTTCGATACGGAAGAGGAGGTACTTACTTATGCAAACAGTACAAAGTTTGGTCTTTCTGCAACCTTATGGACCGGTAATCTAAAAAGAGCACACCGTATGGCTTCTCTTATAGAAACAGGTATTGTGTGGGTAAATACTTGGTTGCTTAGAGATTTGCGCACACCCTTTGGAGGTGTAAAACAATCGGGAGTTGGAAGAGAAGGTGGTTTTGAAGCCTTACACTTTTTTACAGAAGCTAAAAATGTTTGTATTAAACGCTAAGTTTTGAAATAAAAAGAACGTATTTCGTGTCTTACTAACTTTTACACCCCTTATGAGTTTACAGCAACAACTAGAAACATTTACCCCGATCGATTTAAAACAAATGGATCGGGTAAAGTTGTTGAAGCGAACAGATACCAAATATCTGCTCTCAAAAACCTCTCTCATTGCTCTTTTACCAGAACTTACAGCACAGTATTTTGCGCTGGAAATAAAAGGAAAAAGAGAAGCTTCTTACCGAACTGTTTACTTGGATACCCAGAAGAAAGATTATTACTTTCAGCACCATCAAGGAAAACCTAAAAGACACAAGGTTCGTTTTAGAAAGTATTTAGAATCGGGCTTGTCTTTTTTAGAAGTGAAACTAAAACGCAAGGGTAAGACAGATAAGAAAAGAATTTCCACCGATTTTGACTTTCCTATAAGTAAACAACATCAAGATTTTTTACAAAAATGGATTCCCGAAAAGCCTGAAGATTTAAAACAAATACTTCAAAATACATTTAGCCGCATTACCCTGGTTCACAAAACAGCAGAAGAACGCGTTACCATAGACTTTAATCTTAAATTTAAAGACGAAAAAAGTACCGTTGATTTAAGCGAACCCATCATTATTGAGGTGAAGCAAAGTGGCTTGAACCGAAATTCTAAAATTAGTACCTTGCTTCGCGCAAACCAAATACGCCCTCAGAGACTCAGTAAATATTGCATTGGCTGTGTTTTATTAGACGATAAACTCAAATACAATCGATTTAAAGAACGCTTACTAGACCTTAACAAGATTCAAAAAATATGGAATTCCTAGACGTAGAATTATTCAATCAAAAAGATTTATTTAAATTGTTTATTAGATTCCTAATAGACTTCTCTTTTACCTTTGTAATTATCAGAGTTTTGTATTTCGCTGCCAACAGAAGAAAGGACTATTTGTTTACCTTTTTCATTTTTAACATCCTTACTTTTTTCATTTGTTTCTTACTCCGAAAAGTTCCTATGGAGCTCGGTTTTGCCCTGGGCTTGTTTGCTGTATTTGGTATTTTAAGATACCGTACAGAGCCTATTCCTATAAAGGAAATGACCTATTTGTTTATCGTAATTGGCCTGGCAATGATTAACGCATTGGCCAATAAAAAAATATCTTGGGCAGAACTCGTGTTTGTAAATGCTACTATTTTGATGGTAACCCTAAGTTTCGAAAAACTTTGGTTTAACAACGAAGTGCAACATAAAAACATTATTTACGATCGGATAGACCTCATAAAAACAGAAAACCGAATAGAAATGCTTGGGGATTTGAGAGCGCGTACAGGTTTGAATGTTGTAAAAGTTCAAATAGGAAAAATAGATTTTTTACGAGATGTAGCCACCGTAACCGTGTTTTACAAAGCAGATAAAAAAGAAGTTATTTGGGGTACAAATACAGTAAATGATGAAGAATAAATTAATACTATTCCTTGTTTTTTTAAGCCCCTTAACTGCTCTTTCCCAAAACGATGATTTAGAACTTTGGGGCTCGGTAAAATTTAGTAAAAAAGTGAGTTCTAAATTCCGATTTGAACTGCAAGAACAGACCAGATGGGAAGACAGCTTACGACAGTATCAAAAGAATTTTACCGATTTAGGATTAAAATACAAAGTTCTTAAAGGCCATTCTTTAGGCTTAAATGTTCGCTTTGTAAATGAGTTTGAGCAAGAAAAGTACCTGCGAATGAATTTAGACCTCAACTCAGAATACGAACTAAAAAACAGTCCGATAACACTTGAGCAAAGAGTTCGCTTACAACAATCGTGGGATGCGATGGGAGAGCCCAACAAAACCCATATTAGAGGGAAATGGGGCCTGGGCTTAAAAACCAAATTCTTAAACCCATACCTATCGCACGAGGTTTACTGGAAAATGGCCGCTAGTAATGAGCTGAGCAAAAAGAGAACTACTCTTGGGGTTTCTTGGAGCTTGATTGATAAACTTAAAATGAAAGTTTTTTTAAGAAGCCAAAAAGAATTCAACAGAAAAAAACCTGAGCAAGTACAAATTATTGGTTTTGGAGTTCATTACAAACTCTAAGTATCTGATTTATAGTAGTTTTTGAGTATATTTTCATTTTATATTATGAACGTTATGAAAAATCTATTTACTTGCATCTTCTTGCTACTTTCTTATGTATCAGTTGCCCAAAATATATGGCAGCACCCAATCGCAGCAAAACACTCTTGGATTAGCTTTCCTATAGAAACTCCAGAGAGCGGCTTAGAAAATTATGTTGCTTCAATCCAAGAAGAAATTACCATGATAACCAATCTTGAAGGCTTGATCTATCTGCCAGACTTGGAATTTAATGGCATTGGCCCAGTTGCGGGCGGAGATGGGTTTTTTATCCTGCTAAATGGCAACTCAACAATAGAAATAGAGGGCACTTATTTGGACCCAAGCACCGTAAGTTTCGCGATAGAGCCCGGTTGGAATTTCATAGGAAATTCCAGATACACTGAAGGCGCCATCGAAGAGGTTTTATCTGATATTTCTGGCTTCTTCATTGTCAAAGATTACTTAGGAAATGTCTATAATTCCAATTACAACTGTAATAATATTGGAAATTATAAAGCAGGAGAAGCCTACATGATTTATGTAGAAGAAAGTCAAACCATATACCTACCAAACAACCTTCCAGCATTGCCCATAAATACGAGTGTGGCTTGCAACAACCCAATGGCTTCAAATTACAGCAATACTGCAATCACCGATGACCATACCTGCAATCAATACCCTTACCCAACAAGCTATACAAATCAATACAATTTATCTTCAAAGAAATCGGAAGTTATTTTTATAGACCTCACTATTGAAGCCTTAAGTAACCTAGGCATAAACCTGGGCGATGTGTTCATGGTAAGCTCAGAAATGGGTGGGTAAATTCAGTTTTAGCTTGGACAGAAATTTCTGAAAATAGCCTGGCTCTTACTGTTTTCGACCATCCAGCACTCCCGAATTTAAACCCACTAAAATTCTACGTTTGGAACTCCGCTACAGCAATGCAGTACGAAGTGTTCCCTACGTTTTCAATAGGAAATGCAAACTACAATGAAGACCTAATATATGCTGTAATTTCTGACTTCTCCATAGGCGAAATTAGCGTGTGCTCAGACCTTGAAGCATGTAATTACCAAGAAGGAGGCACAGAAACAACAACTTGTGAGTACCCAGAAGCCTATTACGACTGCGATGGTAACTGCTTAAACGACAGCAACGAAAATGATGTATGTGATGAGCTTGAACAAGAAGAATGCACAGGATTTTTTGCTACTTTAAGTATAACTGAAAACAATTTCCTAGAAGAAATTTCATACGAAATAACAAACAGTGCCGATGAAGTAATTTTTAGTGGAGACTTCGAAAACTTATATGCAGATAACATTTGCCTTACAAATGGATCAGAATATACCTTTATTAGCCTTGATGAGTATGGGGATGGTTGGAACGGCTCTACGTATAGCTTAATAAACAACAACTGTGAGCTCCCAATTGTTTTGGCAAACAACAACAACGAATCTCCAGAGGATTCTTATAATGCGGAAATATTTACAGCAATAGACTGTCCGGAAATACTACCTGGCTGTATAGATGCTGCTGCCTGTAATTTCAATATTTTTGCAACGAGTAGTGATGGGAGCTGTGTTTACCCTCAAGAATTTTTAAGTTGCGATGGTAACTGCTTAAACGACAGCAACGAAAATGATGTATGTGATGAGCTAGAGACCACGGGATGTGAAGATCCAGATGCTTGCAACTACATAGAAAATCCATTTTTTGTGGTAGCATGCGAATACCCAGTACCCAATTACGATTGTACGAACAGCTGTATTAACGACACTAATACAAATGGCGTATGCGATGAGGAAGAGGTTTTTGGCTGTACAGTTCTTGAAGCTCTTAACTACAACCCTCTAGCTACATATAACGATGGATCTTTTACGTATTCAAACTATTGTGAAATACCTTTAATAGAAAACTCGAGTGCCAGTTATAACATGACATTAATGCTCATAAATCTTTCTTCTTTACCAATTGACCCTGAGTACTCTATAATATTTGCGCGCTCATCAGAATCGGGTTTAATTGTTGGGCTTAATTCGTTTGGTAATTTAGATCAGACGGTTTTAACAATTTTTGGAGATGATGTAATGACTGCAGAGCTAGATGGAGCGACCAACAGAGAAGCTATAGAATTACAATTAATAACCAATGGATAGCTTTATACCTTAACACCAAACATTAGCGTAAATTACCAAAATAACGGACTTCAAATAATTGAAGACTTTACAGTTACTTTTTCTTGTTCTGTAATCTTTACTGGCTGTGGCGATTATTGGGCCTGTAATTTCAATCCATTAATAGCTATTGATGATGGTTCATGTATCTTCCCTTTAGAATACTACGATTGTTCCGGTAATTGTTTATCGGATATTGACGGAGATGAAGTTTGTGATGAAAATGAAATAGAAGGTTGCACAGATGAATACGCACTAAATTTTGAAAAAGGTGGTGCTTATGATCTTTCTATATACTCGGCAATTGGTGCAGTGGTTTACCAAGATAAATTGAGCGCTTTAGAAACTAAAGTGAATACCGTAAACCTTCCGAACGGTTTGTATTTAATTAAACTCACCAAAGAAAAGTATAGTTACACACAAAAAATAAGAATACAGCATTAAGCTTTGTTGTTGGCTTGGCTTTATTATTTAAATTGCAATTCTGAATTCTAGCTATGAAACATCTAATTGCACTTTTACTAGTACTAAGCCCATCTTTTGTTACAGCTCAATCTTGCGATTTACCATTGCCTTATGGAGGCTTAAACACAGGCACAAACATGTCCATACTATTGCATCAAGATTTTATTTCTGCTTTAGAGTTAAATGGAAATGCGCCCTATATAGTAGCAATTACAGCGAACGGTTTTGTGGTAGGTTCCATAAGTTTGGTAGATGAAAATGGTGAGCTAGTAAACCAAGAGGCTATTGCCGTTTGGGGCGATGACACCACCACACCCGATACTGATGGGGCTATTACGGGCGAGACAATTGTACTTAAAATAATAGACGGTTCCAACTTATTCAATTTAAATACCAGTGCAATTAACTTTACTGGAAATGGACTTAGCGTACTCATGAATGCCATCCAGAATTTCGAGTGTACAGGAATTGTAATGGGTTGCAACGATTCTGATGCTTGTAATTTTAATGTAGAAGCCAACGAAAATGACGGTTCCTGCGAATACCCCCTAGAATTTTACAATTGCAATGGGGAGTGCAATACAGACTCAGATGGAGACGGTATATGCAATGAACTGGAAATTCTTGGCTGTGTTGAGCCAATGGCTTGCAACTACAATCCACTCGCAACAGACGTATCTGAAGATTGTTTGTATCCAGAACCTTACAGGAACTGCGATGGAGACTGTACAAACGACCTTGATGATGACGGCATTTGTGATGAGGAAGAAATAGAAGGCTGTACCAACTATTTTGCATGCAATTATACACCCGATGCTACCGATGATGACAACTCTTGTGTTGTTGTAACTGCAGAAATAATATTCGATTCGGAAAACGAACTTCTAACTATAGAAACAACTAGTGACAGTCTTGAAATTACCTGGTTGTATTACAACGCTGTAATTCCATTTGAACATAACGATTCTCTTTACTTATTAGAAGATGGCGTTTATGAAGTCTTAGTGTTTGACCCAGAAAATGATTGTGGAGCTTCCGACACCATACACATAAATGTAGTGGGCTTAAACGAGCAAATAAAACCTCAAATAAAACTGTTTCCAAATCCTGCAAGCTCCGTTTTAAACCTAAAACTAGAACAAGAAACTGAGGTTTTGATTTTTAACGCTCTTGGAAAGCTCATGTTTCAACAAAACACAAAAGAACAGTCGATAAATATAGAAACATATCCGGTAGGAGTGTATTTTATTAAGCTCGTTCAAAACAACAAGCGTTTTGTTTATCCTTGGGTAAAAGAATAAATTAGTTAAACATCCTTAAAGTTTACACGCCCAATAAATCCCTACTATTTAAGCTAAGTCGCGCCATCAATTGTTAAAGACTCAACTCATTGCATATCTGCTAGTATTGGCGTAAATTTGCAGGTTTATAAAGCAACATTATGTCAGAAAATAAAGGAAGAATAAACTCAGCAAAAGCTCCAGAACCTGTAGGAGCATATCCACATGCACGCAAGCATGGAAGCTTATTGTTTTTATCGGGAGTAGGCCCAAGAGAAAGAGGAACTAAAATAATTCCTGGAGTAGAACTCGACGACAAAGGAAACATTCTTTCTTACGATATTGAAGCTCAGTGTCATTCTGTATTTAACAATATCAGAACCATTGTAGAAGATGCGGGCTCTTCTTGGGATAAAATAATAGACGTAACGGTTTTTTTAACCAATATGAAAGACGATTTTAAAACCTACAACAAAATTTACGCAGAATACTTTAAGGACAACCAACCCTGCCGAACAACGGTAGAGATTTTGAGTCTTCCTACGCCAATAGGCATCGAATTAAAAGTAATCGCGACAATAGACTAAGTACAGCAATGAAAAAATACCCAGAATATAAAGGACTAAACTTACCAAATGTTGCCGCAGAAGTTTTAGCAGATTGGCAAAAAAATCAAATCTTCGAGAAGAGCATTTCTTCACGGGAAGGAAGCAAGCCATTCGTTTTTTTTGAAGGACCTCCGTCCGCAAACGGAATGCCGGGCATTCACCATGTAATGGCCAGGAGCATAAAAGATATATTTTGTCGTTTTCAAACCCTAAAAGGCTTTCAGGTAAAGCGAAAAGCGGGATGGGACACACACGGATTGCCGGTAGAATTGAGTGTAGAAAAAGACTTAGGCATCTCAAAAGAAGACATCGGTACAAAAATTTCGGTTGATGATTACAACAAAGCTTGCCGTGAAACGGTGATGCGCTACACAGATGTTTGGAATAAACTAACCGAAAAAATGGGCTATTGGGTAGATATGGAAGACCCATACATTACCTACGAAAGCAAGTACATGGAATCGGTTTGGTTCTTACTTTCCGAGCTGTATAAAAAAGATTTAATTTACAAAGGCTATACCATTCAGCCCTATTCTCCGGCCGCCGGTACAGGCTTAAGTTCGCACGAACTAAACCAACCAGGCTGTTATAAAGATGTAAAAGATACTTCGGCAGTAGCCCTTTTTAAAGCTAAAAAGGACTCCTTAACACTTCCTGCATTAAAGGCAGTTGCCGGCGATGTTCATTTTATTGCCTGGACCACAACTCCATGGACGCTTCCTTCGAATACAGCACTTTGTGTTGGAGCAAAAATAGCCTATGTGTTGGTAAAAACCTTTAACCAATATTCTGGAACTGCTTTAAACCTCATTTTAGCTAAAAATTTAGTTGCAAAACAACTCTCCGGTAAATACTTTGCCGCAGAAACAAATGCAGATATAGAAGCTTACGAATTCGGAGCAAAGAAAATTCCGTACCAAGTGATTACCGAAATTGTAGGAGCCGATTTAGTAGGTGCACGTTACGAGCAATTACTGCCTTATACCTTACCTTTTGAAGATGCAGAAAAAGCTTTTCAGGTAATTTCTGGCGACTTTGTTACCACAGAAGATGGTACCGGTATTGTACACATTGCGCCAACTTTTGGTGCAGACGATGCAATGGTTGCCAAAACCTTTGATGTGCCAGGAATGCTTGTGCTCGACGAAAATGACAAGCCCATACCTTTGGTTGACTTGCAAGGTAAATTTGTTCCAGAAATGGGCGAATTGGCCGGCATGTATGTTAAAAACGAATACTACCCAGAAGGTGAAGCTCCAGAACGCTCAGCCGATGTAGCAATTGCCATCAAACTAAAAGAAGAAGACAAGGCATTTAAAGTTGAAAAATACGAGCACTCCTACCCACATTGTTGGAGAACAGACAAACCCGTATTGTATTACCCATTAGATTCCTGGTTTATTAAATCTACAGCGATGAAAGATCGTATGATTGAACTAAACAAAACCATTAATTGGAAACCCGAATCTACCGGTACAGGAAGGTTTGGGAACTGGTTAGAGAATTTAAACGATTGGAATCTTTCTCGGTCTCGTTACTGGGGAATACCAATACCGATTTGGTCTAACGAGGAGGGTGATGAACGCATTTGTATTGGCTCTGCAGAAGAATTGTATAATGAATGTGAAAAGTCTGTTGCTGCTGGATTAATGAAAATAAATCCAATAAACGAATTCGAGCCGGGCAACATGGCTCAGGAAAATTACACTAAACTTGACCTGCATAAAAACTACGTGGACGAAATCATCTTGGTTTCTGCAAGTGGTAAACCGATGAATAGAGAGTCCGATTTAATAGATGTTTGGTTCGACTCTGGATCTATGCCATACGCACAATGGCACTACCCTTTTGAAAATAAAGAATTGATCGATGACCGCAGCTCTTATCCTGCAGATTTTATTGCCGAAGGTGTAGACCAAACGCGTGGATGGTTTTTTACCTTACACGCAATCGCAACAATGTGCTTCGACTCGGTAGCCTTTAAAAATGTAATGTCTAACGGATTGGTTCTCGACAAAAGCGGTCAAAAAATGTCGAAACGTTTAGGTAATGCCGCCGATCCTTTTGAAACACTAGACAAATACGGCGCAGATGCAACACGATGGTATATGATTACCAATGCGCAGCCCTGGGACAACCTTAAATTTGATGTAGATGGAATTGCAGAAGTTCAACGAAAATTCTTTGGAACCTTGTACAATACCTACTCTTTCTTTAGCCTATACGCTAACATTGATGGCTTTACTTATGCAGAAGCAGATATTGCAAAAGAAGATAGACCCGAGATTGACCGGTGGATATTATCGGAACTAAATACTTTGATGAATCGCGTTGATAAAGCCTACACCGAATACGAGCCTACGCGAGCAGGACGTTTACTTCAAGAATTTGTAACAGAAAACTTGAGTAATTGGTACGTTCGTTTATGTCGTCGTCGTTTTTGGAAGGGAGAATACGCACAAGATAAAATCTCGGCCTACCAAACCTTATTTACGTGCCTGGTAAACATTTCCAAAATGGCCTCGCCAATTGCGCCTTTCTTTACCGATCGTTTGTACAAAGATTTAATGAATGCTACCAGCCTACCTAAAGAAGAATCTGTGCATTTAACCTTGTTTCCTCAAGGAAATGAAAACCTTATCGATACCGATTTGGAAAAACGAATGCAACTGGCACAAAACATCACCTCGATGGTTTTATCGCTGCGTAAAAAAGAAAAATTACGCGTTCGTCAGCCCTTACAAAAAATAATGATTCCGGCTTCTGATGAAAAAATGAAAGCTCAAGTTAACGCAATAAAAGACCTGGTTCTTTCCGAAGTTAATGTGAAAGAGTTGAACTTTATGGCGCAAGATTCTAGCATTTTAGTAAAGGAAATTAAAGCAAACTTTAAAACCCTAGGACCTAAATATGGAAAACAAATGAAAGCTATTGCAGCAGCAATAAATACATTTGAGCAAAAAGACATTAAGGAACTAGAACAAAAAGGCATCTATACCCTACAATTAGATGGAGTAGAGCTCGAAATATGCACAGACGATGTTTTGATTAGTTCGCAGGACATTCCTGGCTTACTCGTTGCAAACAATCAAGGCGTTACAGTAGCCTTAGACATCTCTATGGACCAGGCGCTTATTGAAGAAGGAATTGCAAGAGAATTGGTCAATAGAATTCAAAACATGCGTAAAGATTCTGGCCTAGAAATTACAGATAGAATTCTGTTAAGTATTTCAAAGCATCCTAAAATAAATGCAGCCATTACTGCTAACAAGGCTTATATATGTGAAGAAACCCTTGCAGATGAAATCCTTATTTTAGATAATGAGCCAAAAAATGCACTTGCCGTTGAATTTGATGATATAAAGACCTATATTGCCCTAGCAAAAATAAAATAGTGTGTTATGGAAGAGATGAGCAAAAGATATTCTGACATCGACTTAGATGAATTTAAAATACTAATTAAAGATAAAATTGAGTCTGCAGAGCGAGATCTAGGCAGACTTAGAGATTCGATTTCACAAAGTGGTGGTAATGGAACAAACGACACCTACTCTTCATTCAAAGCATTTGAAGAAGGTTCAGAAACACTCTCTAAAGAATCAAATTCTATTTTGGCACAACGCCAAGACAAGTTTATCCGAGATTTAAGAAATGCGTTAATTCGGATTGAAAATAAAACATACGGAATTTGTAGAGTTACGGGTAAGCTGATTCAAAAAGAGCGTTTAAAACTGGTGCCACATGCTACCCTAAGTATTGAAGCCAAACAAATGCAAAACCGCAAATAACAAAGCACTTGAAAAGACCGATTTGGATTATTCTAATCACTTTACTTTTAGATCAGGCACTTAAAATATGGGTTAAAACCCATATGTTTTTAGGCCAAGAATATCAAATTTTAGATTGGTTTTACATTCATTTTACCGAGAACAATGGCATGGCTTTCGGTATGGAATTTGGCGGCGATTGGGGCAAATTGACTTTAAGTTTGTTTCGAATTGTTTTTGTTGCAGTTATCGCTTACTACCTTACAAAACTCGTACAAAAGAAAGCAGATAAAATTCTTATCACTTCTCTCTCCTTAGTTTTGGCTGGTGCCATAGGAAACATATTAGACGGCGTATTTTACGGGGCCATCTTTTCTGATAGCTACCGACAAATAGCTACTGCATTTCCAGAATCTGAAACCTATGCGCCATTCTTTTTTGGTAAAGTAGTAGATATGTTTTACTTCCCTATTTTTAAAGGTTACCTACCCGAATGGCTGCCTTATTGGGGCGGAGATTATGCTGTTTTCTTCAGGCCTGTTTTTAACATTGCCGACTCGGCTATTTCTATTGGAGTAGGTATCATGCTTCTTTTTCAAAAACGCATTATGAAAGAATTGGAATAAAAATTAAGTTCAAAAAATAAAAGCACACTAAACACGCTACTACTAAATTTATACGCTGCTTCCAGGTATCGAATCTATCAAACTTTTTGTATAAGCTGACTTTGGGTTTTCGAACACATCTTGTGCAAAACCCTTTTCTACAATTTCACCATCTTTTAAAACAATTATTCGATCGCAAAAGTGCTTTACCACACTTAAATCGTGCGATATAAAGAGGAAACTTAATGAGCAATCCTCCTTTAATTCGTTTAATAAATTTAATACCTGAGCCTGAACAGAAACATCCAAGGCAGATACAGATTCGTCACAAATAATAATTTTGGGCTCTACGGCCAATGCTCTAGCAATACCAATACGTTGCTTTTGCCCGCCAGAAAATTCGTGCGGATACCGATGGTAATGCGTGGCCTTTAAACCAACTTTACACAACAATTCCTCTGCCTTTTTTCTTCTCTCAAAAGCAGAGTTGCCTATACCGTGTACCTTCATCACCTCTACTAAAGCAGCTCCAATTTTCATCCTTGGATTTAGCGCACTTGCAGGATCCTGAAAAATCATTTGAACAGACTTTCGATACGCTAATGGATTTTTTGAGAGTGACTTTTCTACCGACTCACCTAAATAATTAAGTGTTCCGCTTGTTTGCTTTTCGAGCTGAATAATACATTTACCCAGGGTGCTTTTACCACAACCCGACTCCCCAACAATACCTAAACATTCACCTTCGAATAAAGACAAGCTCACTTTACTTAAAGCTGTTAGCTTGCTTTGCTTTCCTAAGAAATTTTTATCGGTATAGATTTTAGTAAGCGCTTGTATTTCTAAAACTGGAGCTTTCGTGTAATATGTTTCACGTTTAGAGTTTATTTGAGCTAAACTTAGTTCGTTTTGAGCATAAAATTCTTGTAGGTTAAAAAAAGGCTTGTTTAAGAAATCTGATACAGTAGCTAAACGTTTTAAGTTTTTGTTGAGCGCAGGGCGACAAGCTAACAAGGCTTTAGTATACGGATGACTTGGGTTTTCAAACAATGCTTTGGCCGACTTATACTCTACAATAATTCCGTTTTGCATTACAGCTATACAATCGGCTACCTCTCGCACTAACTCTAAATCATGACTAATAAACAAACAAGCCATTTGGTGTTTCTGCTGAAGGCGCTTTATCAAATCTAACACCTCTTTCTGTACAGTAACGTCTAAAGCTGTAGTGGGTTCGTCTGCTATAAGAATTTTTGGATTACAAGATAAAGCCATCGCAATTACAACTCTTTGCTTTTGACCACCAGACAGTTGATGCGGGTAAGAATTGTAAATTCTACCTGGATCTGGGAGCTCAACCGATTCAAACAACTCCAAACAGCGCGCTTTATTTTCGGATTTAGAAAGTTTAAGATGAAGTGCAATAACTTCGTAAAGCTGTGCTCCACATGTCATTGATGGATTTAAGGCGGTCATTGGCTCCTGAAAGATCATCGCTATTTCCTTGCCCCTTATAGGCTGCATTTCTTTTTCAGTCAATTCGTGAATTGCAATGGTTTCAGCATCCTTCTCAAACCATATTTCGCCACTTTCCATATGGTTTTTCCAATTTGGAATGAGCTGCATGGTCATTAAACTGGTTACCGATTTTCCAGAGCCAGACTCTCCAACCAAAGCTAAAAGACTTCCTTTATAAATACTTATATCTACTCCTTGTAAAACCTTAAGACGCTCCTTTCCCTGCCCAAAAGACAAGGATAAATTAGAAATGTTTAAAAGCGGCTTTTTGATCATGCGTTTCAATTTAAGCAAGCTCAATGCTTGAACTCAAAAATAGGAATTAAAATGAATTTACTCATTTTAAATTTAATTAGATTCTCTTAAAACTAAGCCGATCGAAACAAAACAATAAAAAGAAGTACTCGATTTAAATATTAAGAATTCCCCTAGATTTCTTGTGCATCAAAATTGTATATTTGATTCTTGTAAATTAAAGACAAACCTAAGTAGATGAACAAAGATACCATACTTCTAATTGGTGCTTCAGGACAAATTGGGACTGATTTGACCCTAAACTTGAGGGCAATTTATGGGACTGCACATGTAGTCGCCTCCGATATAAAATCTGCCTCACTCGAAGTAATGGAAAGCGGCCCCTTTGAACAGTTAGACATTATGGATTCGGCGCGATTAAACGAAATTGTCGATAAATATAAGGTTACACAAATCTATTTATTGGCAGCTCTTTTATCAGCTACCGCAGAAAAAAATATAGAGTTGGGTTGGGATTTAAACATGCGCTCACTTTCGCATGTATTAGACTTAGCCCGCTATGGAAAAATTAAAAAAGTTTATTGGCCAAGTTCAATTGCAGTTTTTGGTCCTACTACGCCAAGCGTAAACACACCACAATACACTATAATGGAACCCAATACTGTATACGGTATTTCTAAACTAGCCGGAGAGCGCTGGTGCGAATATTACAACCAAAAATTTGGAGTAGATGTTCGTAGTATACGCTATCCTGGCCTAATAAGTTGGAAAGCACAGCCTAGTGGTGGCACAACAGATTATGCAGTTCATATTTTTCACGAAGCACTAAAACACGGTAAATACGAGTCTTTTCTTTCCGAACAAACCACTTTACCCATGATGTATATGCCCGATGCGATTAGGGCTACCTTAGAATTAATGGAAGCTCCGTCGGAAAAAATTAAAATCCGCTCATCTTACAATGTTGCTGGTATTAGTTTTAATCCCGCGGAAATTGCCGCTGTCGTAAAACAATACGTTCCAGAATTGGAGATGAGCTATAAGTCTGATGAACGTCAAGCTATTGCAAACAGCTGGCCTCAATCTATAAACGACTCTTTAGCAAAAGAACACTGGGCTTGGAAACACGAATATGACTTAGCTACTATGGCTGAAGACATGATGATAAACCTCAAGAAGCAGTACAAATAAAACCGTATACCATGCAAGAATTAAGTCTTTACAATACCCTTTCTAGAAAAAAAGAACTCTTTAAACCTATACATACAGATAGAGTTGGGATGTATGTTTGTGGCCCTACGGTTTACGGCGATGCACATTTAGGACATGCTAGACCAGGAATTACTTTTGATGTGGTGTTTAGATACATGAAACACTTAGGCTATAAAACGCGTTACGTTCGTAACATTACCGATGTGGGCCATTTGGTAAACGATGCAGATGAAGGGGAAGATAAGATTGCCAAAAAGGCACGGATAGATCAATTGGAGCCAATGGAAGTTGTTGCTTATTACACGCGTTCGTACCACAAAGACATGGCTATGCTAAACACCTTACCGCCAAGTATAGAACCCACTGCTACAGGACACATCATTGAGCAAATTCAAATGATAGAAAAAATACTAGCGAATGGATATGGATATGAAGTAGCAGGGAATGTTTATTTCGATGTGGTTAAATACAACAATGATCATTCATACGGGAAATTGTCGGGCAGAAATATTGACGATATGATTTCGAATACACGTGATTTGGATGGGCAATCTGATAAAAAAAATTCGGTTGACTTTGCACTTTGGAAAAAAGCATCACCCGAACATATTATGCGTTGGCCCTCTCCTTGGTCCGATGGTTTTCCGGGTTGGCACTTAGAGTGTTCTGCCATGAGTACGAAATACTTGGGTTCTAAATTTGACATACATGGTGGCGGTATGGACTTGGTTTTTCCGCATCACGAAGCAGAAATTGCACAGTCTTGTGCCAGCGATGGTGCCGAGGCTGTAAACTACTGGATGCACAATAATATGATTACCATTAACGGACAAAAAATGGGGAAATCGCTGGGTAATTTTATCACCTTAAGCGAGTTTTTTAGTGGCCAACACGCTAGTTTAGAGCAAGCTTACAACCCAATGACCATTCGTTTCTTTATACTTCAAGCACATTACCGCTCTACGGTAGATTTTTCTAACGAAGCACTAAAGGCTGCCGAAAAAGGAATGAATAAACTAATGGCCGCTTTAGAAACATTGCAAGCAATAGAAGTTACAACCGAGTCTAGTATTGAGGTATCCGATTATAAAAAGAAATTTTACCAGGCAATAAACGACGATTTTAACACCCCTATTTTAGTAGCGCATTTGTTTGATGCTGTAAAACAGATAAACTCTATAGCTGCTGGAAAAGGAACTTTAAGTAAAACATCAAAAGAAGAACTCATACAATTAATGTCGGATTTCTGCTTCGACATTTTAGGTTTGGAAAAAGTAAATGGGGAATCTCAAGATGGACTTGCAGATGAAGTAATGGATGTGGTACTTGGCTTGAGAAAAATTGCCAAAGACAACAAAGACTGGTCTACCGCAGATTTTATACGAGATGAACTAGGTAAACTGAACATTACTGTTAAAGACGCTAAAGAAGGTGCAAGCTGGGCAAAAGAGTAAGTAAAAAATTATATAAATGAATTCTAAATGGTAAAAAAAGCGGGGTTCATTGCTCATAATAAACAAGTACAAAATCTGATGAAACACCTATACCTAGTATTCCTTAGCCTAAGTTTAATTGCATGCACCTCTGAGCCAAAAACAAGAACCGCACCTACAAAAACAGTTGAAGTTCCTGTGTTTGATGAAGATTCTGCTTACGATTTTATAGCCAAACAAGTTGCTTTTGGACCTCGTGTGCCCAATACAGCAGGGCATATTGCCTGTGCAGATTATCTTATAGAAACCTTAAAATCCTATTGCGACACCGTTATTGTACAAGAAGCTCAACTTACTGCATTTGATGGGAACGTATTGAATTCTAAAAACATCATTGCCTGCTTTAAGCCAAAAAGAGCCAAGCGTGTTATGTTGTGTGCCCATTGGGATACGCGCCCTTTTGCAGATCAGGACGGCGAACGACAAGCAGAAGCTATTGATGGAGCAAACGACGGAGGCTCTGGCGTAGGAGTTCTGCTAGAAATAGCGCGGCAATTTTCCATAAAAAAACCAGACATCGGAGTAGACATCATTCTGTTTGATTCTGAAGATTACGGACAGCCAAGCAACAGCAACTATCCAAGAATGGAGCACTCCTATTGTTTGGGCTCCCAATACTGGGCTACACATTTGCACAAATCTAACTACTTTGCGAAATACGGAATTTTACTAGATATGGTAGGGGGCAAAAATGCAGTATTTACTCAAGAACTGGCCTCGGCTACATTTGCGCCAAAAGTGTTAAAAAAGGTTTGGAATACAGCTGCAAAATTAGGCTATGGAAACACCTTTCAGTTTAAGAAAACAAGCTTAATTGTAGACGACCACCTGTACATTAATAATTTAGCAGAAGGAAGGGTTCCTACCATAGATATTATTGAGTACAATGAGGCAACAGAGAGTCATTTTTACGAGCATTGGCATACTCACCAAGACAATCTGGAAAACATTGATAAGAACACCCTTAAGGCGGTAGGTCAAACAGTACTTCATGTAGTATACCACGAGTAGCTGTACACCTACTCGCGCAATCTTTTGTTATATTAGTAGTTAATTGAATCGTATATATTATGACACCACAAACCGAAAAAAAACTATTTCTATTTGATGCTTTCGCATTGATATACAGAGCCTATTTTGCCTTTGCTAAAAACCCAAGAATAAACTCCAAAGGTCAAGATACATCTGCCGTATTAGGATTGGTAAACACCTTAATGGATGTTCAAATGAAAGAGCAACCCACACATTGGGCCATTTGCTTTGACACCTCCGAACCTACCGAAAGACACATCGAATACAAAGAATACAAGGCGCAACGCGAAGCCATGCCCGAAGGCATTTCTACTGCGCTACCTGCTATTTTTAAGCTCATGGAAGCGCTTAACATCCCTGTAATTGCAAAACCTGGTTTTGAAGCGGATGATGTAATTGGAACACTCGCTAAAAAAGCAGAAAAAGAAGGTTTTACTACCTATATGATGACTCCAGACAAGGATTTTGCGCAGCTTGTATCGGATAATATTTACATGTATCGGCCGCCAAGAATGGGTAATGGGGCAGAAATATGGGGCATTCCGCAAGTACTAAAGAAATTTGAAATTACACGAGTAGAGCAGGTAATTGATTACTTAGGGATGATGGGCGATGCTGCAGATAACATTCCTGGAATTCCAGGAGTTGGAGACAAAACAGCCAAAAAACTATTAGGCCTTTACGACAGTATGGAAGGCTTGTATGAAAACACACACGATCTTAAAGGAAAGCAAAGAGAAAAGGTTGAAGACAATAAGGAGCTTGCCTTTTTATCGAAAAAATTAGCCACCATAAATTTGGCGGTACCTGTAGCATTTGAGGCTGACAATTTACTGCGAGTTCCGATGAACAAGGAGGCCGTAAAAGAGTTGTTTTTGGATTTGGAATTTAGGCGTCTTGCCGAAAGATGGTTTGGCCAAGAAGCAGCAGAAACAAAACAAACAGAAACAAATAAAGAGAGCAAAAGCAACAAAAAGCCAGCAGATACTGCACAAACAGATCTATTTGGTAGCAACGATGAGGGAGAGGCAAACTTATTTACCTCTGCATACAAAACCCTGGAAAGCGAAAAACCTCAGTATAAATTAGTAGAATCTATTGAGGATTGCAAAGCTTTAGCGGAAAAGTTGTCGGTTTTAAAATCGTTTGCTTTTGATACAGAAACCACCTCATTAAACGCTATTCAAGCAGAAATAGTTGGAATTTCTTTTAGCTTTAGAAGTAAGGAAGCTTATTACATTCCTTTAGGTACAGATGAAAATAAGCGTACAGAAATACTCGCAGTTTTTAAGCCTCTTTTTGAAAATACACGCATCGAAAAAGTAGGGCAGAATATTAAATACGATTTACACATACTCGCTAATTATGGCATAGAATTAAAAGGTGCGTTTTTCGACACAATGATTGCGCATTATTTGCTGGAAGCAGATATGAGGCACAATATGAATGTGTTGGCAGAAACTTATTTAAATTACTCGCCTGTAAAAATAGAATCGATTATTGGCAAGGGAAAAGCGCAGGTAAACATGCGAGATATTTCGCCAACTAAAGTAAAAGACTATGCCTGCGAGGACGCTGATATTACCTGGCAGTTAAAGGAAATATTTGCGCCTAGATTGAAAGAAGAAGATTTATTTGAACTTTTTACGACTATGGAGATGCCGCTTGTTTCGGTATTGGCTAAGATGGAGCGAGAAGGAATAAATCTTAATGTAAAGGGCTTGCATGTTTTTTCAAAAGAATTGGAAGCGGCAGCGCTTAGCTCCCAAACAAAAATATTTGAATTGGCTGAAATGGAATTCAACATTGCATCGCCTAAACAAATGGGCGAGGTTTTGTTTGACCATTTAAAACTGGACGACAAGGCTAAAAAAACCAAAACAGGACAATACTCCACGGGAGAAGAGGTGCTTTCAAAATTAAAAGACAAGCATCCAATTATTGATCATATATTGGATTTTCGCTCCTTGCAGAAACTCAGGTCTACCTATGTAGAGGCTTTGCCAGAATTAATAAATCCAAAAACAAAACACATACACACTTCCTTTAACCAAGCAGTGGCTGCTACGGGAAGATTAAGCTCTAACAATCCAAATCTTCAAAACATTCCTATTCGAACAGAAAAAGGAAAAGAAGTACGTAAGGCCTTTATTCCTCGAAACGAAAATTATGTACTATTGGCGGCAGATTATTCTCAAGTAGAACTGCGTTTAATAGCCGAAATGAGCGAAGACCCAGTGATGATGGACGCCTTCCAAAAAGGATTAGACATCCATGCTGCAACAGCCTCTAAAGTTTTTGGAGTGCCTTTGGAAGAGGTTACCAGAGAAATGAGATCGAATGCCAAAACCGTAAACTTTGGAATTATCTACGGAGTATCGGCTTTTGGTTTAAGCCAACAGTCTACCCTATCTCGTAAAGAAGCCGCAGAAATTATTACGAGTTATTTTGCTACCTACCCTAAGCTTAAAGCTTATATGGATGCAAACATTGCTTTTGCCAGAGAACACGGTTATGTAAAAACCCTAATGAACAGAAAGAGACGTTTAAAAGACATCAATTCTCGTAATGGTGTGGTTCGTGGTCATTCCGAAAGAAATGCCATAAATGCACCTGTACAAGGCTCTGCAGCAGATGTTATTAAACTGGCTATGATTAAAGTTCAGGCAGATATTGAAGCACAAGGCTTGCAATCTAAAATGATCTTACAGGTGCACGATGAACTGGTTTTTGATGCACTCAAAACAGAAGTGCCTCAGTTAAAAATTCTGATTAAAAATGCGATGGAAAATGTATTCGAATCTAAGGTTCCACTAACAGTAGATATTGGAGAAGGGACTACTTGGTTAGAAGCTCATTAAATAAATTACGCATAAAAAAAGCCGCTCAAATGAGCGGCTTTTTTATTGTTTTTATTGAAGTACTTACTCTCCTTTAACTAAATCCATTTCGTCTATCAAGTGCGTTGCACCTGCATATTTATCAACAATAAATAATACGTAACGAATATCGCAAGAAATGGTTCTTTGTAATTCTGGTTCAAAAGCGATGTCTCCACTCATAGCTTCCCAGTTCCCATCGAATGCTGTACCAATGAGGTGTCCTTTGGCATTTATTACAGGAGAACCGGAGTTTCCACCTGTAATGTCTGTATTGTGAATGAAGTTGATGATTAAATCGCCGTTTTCATCTGCATACTGACCGTAGTCTTTAGCTTCGTAAAGGTCGATAAAACCTTGTGGTAAATCAAACTCATGATCGCCAGGAATAAACTTTTCGATGAGTCCTTCTAATGTAGTTACATAATCGTAATGAACTGCATCGGCAGGAACGTAATCTCCAACCGTACCAAATGTGGTTCTCATGGTAGAGTTTGCATTTGGGTAGTAGTTTTTTTCTGGGTTCATCTTACGAAGACCGTCTACGAATAAACGATTTCCTTTGCCCAATTTTGCCTCAGCTTCTGCATTTACAGAACCCATTCCGAAGTACGCTTGAATTACTGATCCGGAGGCAATGATTGCTAAATCCTTTTCTAATTTCTTGGCCTTTGGATTTGCAATGAATGCTGCAAAGCGTGCTGCGTCTGTAAAGTTAGATTTAGCATACATTTTTGTTGCAAACTTTGCAAAGTCTCCTTTGTATTTTTTGTTTACATATGCAAAGAAACTTGGGTGTTGCGCCGCGTCTACGTCTGCTTGGTATTTTGCAAACAATTTGGCAAATTGTTCTTCGTCTAAAGCCGCGTCGTAGTTTTTAAAGTGCTCGGCAGCAAAACCTTCCAGTTTGGCTATAAGTCCCGCTTTTTCTTCTGCATCTTCCGTTTCTATTAACTGATCGATCATACGTTTAGCACGAAATGCAAACAAAACAATGTCTGTACCACGAATACCAACTTCAGAAAGGTAGTTGGCTCCTTTTTCTGATGCATTCATTGCATCGTAAGCCTCAGAAATTAGCGTAAGTGCCTCGCCATATTTTGCTTTATTTTCTTCCGATGAGTTTGCAAAAGCGGTGTAATCTGCTTCAATAGCTTGTTTTTTACCGAATACATCTAAACGTTTTAATCCTTTAGACTGCCCAATAAAGTACTTCCAGTAGTTGGCAGTTTGCGCATATTTAGCGGCATATTGAATGCGAACTGCGGAGTTTGCATCCATATGCTTTTTCATTACTTTTAACTTTAAGTCGCGAATATCTACAATGGTAGGCGCCTTAATGTCTAGCATTTGCTTAACTCCCCACGAAGTTAAAAAACGATCGGTAGAGCCTGGGTATCCCCAAACCATTGTATAATCATCATTGGCAACTCCTTCTAAAGAAACTGGTAAATGGTGGTAGAATGCATCATTCTTTTCGCGCAAGTCTTTGGTTAAGGGTACATTTTCTTCTGCATATCCTGCTGGAGTTCCATCAGGTGCGCAGTAAATACGGAACATAGAAAAATCTCCTGTATGACGAGGCCACATCCAGTTGTCTGTGTCTCCACCGTACTTCCCTACCGATGATGGCGGTGCTCCTACTAAACGAACATCGTTAAAACGCTCGTAAACAAACATATAATATTCATTCCCTTCGAAAAAAGATTTTACTTGAGCGATGTAATCGTTGCCTTCGGTAACCTCTGCTTTAATCACTTTTATTTCGGCCTTTATTGCCTGCGCTCTTTCCTCTTCGCTCATTTCGTTGTTTACAACTGCTAAAACTCGTGCAGTCATGTCTTCCATACGCAATAAAAAATCTACGTGTAAATCTGGATTGTTTAACTCTGCTGCACGATCCATTGCCCAGAAACCGTCTGTTAAATAATCGTTATCTACAGTAGAATGGTCTTGAATAGCTCCGTAACCACAGTGGTGGTTCGTTAAAACCAAACCTTCGCCAGAAATGACCTCTCCGGTACAAAAGCCACCAAAACTAACAATGGCATCTTTTAAACTCGAATGATTAATGCTGTACAATTCTTCGGCTGTTAATTGCAAACCTGCAGCTTGCATATCCACTTCGTTCAATCTCTTAACGAACATTGGCAACCACATTCCTTCGTCTGCCTTTACCGTAAATGGAGCAGTAAAAAGAACCGCCATAAATAAGACTAAAATTTTCTTAAACATCTGATTTTTTTTCTGTTAGTAAATATTTTTGCAAAGAAAAGAAATATTAGCGTTTCTGCAGTAAAAAATTGTGCGTATCTAGTTCTGGATATTTAATAAGACCCTGCTCTTGATACCTCGTAAATTCGATTGTTTTTATAGAACTTGTTTTGTGTTCTGTAGTATACGTTTTGGTTTTTAGGTCTTATCAAGAGGTTGTTTACAAAAACTTCTTGATTTGTAGTTAAACTGTTTTTAATTTCGATGCGAGTTTCTTCGTTTGG
>CAWVTK010000006.1:0-32110 GCA_963933205.1 uncultured Flavobacteriales bacterium | reverse complement strand
CAGAATTTATAATTTCCGCTTGGGTAGAAATACCTCCATCAGACAAGAATTTTTTTACCTGATTCAAATTAGCTTTTAACTTGAGCTTGGCATCCTCATCCTTATTATTAGAAATAGAGACCACTCTTACAGTGGCGCCCCACAAACGAGCCAGTTTTAATGCATGCGATACTTTCTCTTTGGTTTCCTTTTCTAAATCGAGTGGTAATATAATGCTTCTGCAACCTTTAAAATGATCTTGTCCTTTAATGGTTATTACTGGACAAGTAGAATGAGTAACAACTCTAAAAGCGTTTGAACCAATCACTTTTTTTGAAAATTCAGAAGGGGTTCCGTTAGTACCCATAATAATTAACTTAGCACTTATAAGCTCCGATGCTTCAATTATTTTCTGAGAAACCTTTCCTTTAGAAGCCATCGCATTTACTTTTAAACCTATGCGAGCACTTACCTCGGCAGCGAGCTTATCTAGTTTTACTTGAAGATTTGATTTCAACTCTTTGTACTGAGCATCGTCCTCACCAAACAAACGCGTTAGCATTCCAGAGGTTTCAATTACACTTAACAATGTAATTTCTCCTTTTGTAAGAACGGCTAATCTTTCAGCTTGCTCTAAAGCAATTAATGATTGTTCTGAAAAACCAATTGGTACTAAAATGCTGTATGTAGTAGAATTCATAGTTGTATATTTGAAAAATAAATATTCCGTCTAAATTACTAAAAGAATATGAATAATTTTCTTCCTTCAGAATTAATTTTAAACGAAGATTCTTCTGTATATCACCTTAAACTTCTCCCCTCAGACGTAGCAGATATTATTATTGTTGTGGGAGACCCTAATCGAGTTTCAGAGGTTTCAAAACACTTTAATTCGATTGAATTAAAAAAGACAAACCGGGAGTTTGTTACTCATACAGGTTGGCTTGGAGACAAACGTGTGTCTGTTATTTCTACAGGAATTGGAGTAGCCAATATAGACATTGTTTTTAATGAGCTAGACATCTTAAGCTCAATAAACCTTTTGAACTCTTCTGTAAAGGAACAAAAACGTAAATTTAAAATTATTCGACTAGGTACCACCGGATCTCTTTCTCCAGACATTCCTTTAGATTGCATCCTTTTTTCTAAATATGCTATCGGTATTGACGGCATACCACATCATTACGAGTGTAATGAGAATTTATTTGAAAACGATTTAGCACAATTATTTACTAGCCAAACAAAGTGGCCAGAAAAACTTGCTTTTCCTTATGCCGTTGAGGCTTCTAAAGATTTGTGGGAACAGCTTTACGAAAGTAAATTTAAAGCTGGAATTACCTTAACTATGAATGGTTTTTATGCGCCGCAAGGTCGACAGCTCAGAATTCCTATAAAATACCCGGGAATTTTAAACTCCTACAAAGAGGTAAATTACAAAAACTACCAGCTAACAAATTTAGAAATGGAAACAGCTGGTCTCTATGCTTTTGGGAAGATTTTTGACCACCAAGTTATTAGCATTAGCGCCGTATTAGCCAATAGATTTACAGGCGAATTTAGCGCAAAACCACAGAAAACAATTGAGGGAATGATTGATTTGATTTTACAAAAAGTAAAACTTCTCAAATAGGAATGATATTTGCTTAAAAAACACTGTAAAATCAAAAAATGACGAAACGATTACTTGTATTTTGTGTGATCCTACAAACCCTACTCTCAGCTCAAACTGCTCCTAATTTAGTGGTTACTGACTTGGAGGGTACATCGCACAATTTATACGAATATTTAGACCAAGGCAAAACCGTTGTACTAGACTTTTTTATTGTTAATTGCACTTCTTGCGAAGAGGGCGCTCCTTTTCTGGACGAATTCTGGAACATTAACGGCCCAAATGGAAGCGATCAACTACAAATAATATCGTTAGAAATTAGCAACGCATCTGACCAAATGGTTGCGGAAATTGGTCAAACTTGGAACATAAATAACCCACTTGTTAACCTACCTGACGCACCTAATCTTTACGATTCGTTTATTATGGGTTTTCCAACCTACATTGTTGTTTGTCCAGACAGATCCATGACAACCGTACTTGATTTTAATTTTCCTGAAACCATTTTAAACTGGGAACAAAACATCAACTTCTGTGAGTTTGGTTCAAACTTTATCGATGTAAATATAGTTACAAATGAGATTATTTATTGTCAGGAAAACGCAGCGGCTAATCTCGTAGTAGGTAATGTGGGGACTAATGAAATTTTCGAACTTACCATTGATGTTTTTGTAGATTCCATTTACCATAGCAATATTCAATGGAACCACTTTCTTCCACCCAACATGAATACCAACAGCACACCCTACCCTATTGACTTTTACAGCGACAATATAAACGGAGAAATACTAGCATTTAGAGTGCATACTCCGGGCGATATAAATCAAAATAATAACACAGTATCTCACGAGATAAACCAAGGCATAAGCACTACAAACACCGAGCTCATGCTTCATATTGAAATGGATAACTACCCAAATGATTTGGTTTGGCTAATAACCAACGATGCACAAGAAGTTATTTTAGAAGGTATTGGTTCTGATTACAGTCCTTACCAAGAAATTGATATACCAGTTGTATTGGAATTAAACAATTGCTATACGTTTACAATATTAGATTTGATGGGAGATGGCTTATGCTGCTCTTTTGGCGAAGGGTCTTTTAACTTAGTAAGCAACCAAGACACTTTAATTTACAACACACCTTTTGAAAGTAATTTTAGTGCCTCGTTTTACGTAGGGAATCCTGTGGGCTTAAAAGAAACGATCAGTACAAATAAGAGAATTGTAAATAAGCAGTACTTCAACATCATGGGTCAACTCATAAACTACCCAATAAAAAGTGGAATCTACTTAGAAAAAAGCATCTACGAGGATGGCAGTTTTTACACCGAAAAAATACTGTTTACAAACACTTTAAACTAACCTGCTCTAATATCCAAGACAATTGCTCTGCTCTAGTCATACAACTGTTGTCCAATACTAAGGCATCTTTGGTTTTAATCAATGGAGAAATGGCTCTATGGGTATCTAAATAGTCTCGCTCGCTTAAGTTTTTTTTCACCGCATCAAAACTCACTTCGGTTCCGTTCTCCATCAACTCATCTAAGCGTCTTTGTACCCGAACCTCTTCGGATGCGGTCATAAAAAGTTTTAATTCTGCTTGAGGAAAAACGACAGAACCAATATCTCTACCGTCCATAACAATACCTCTTGCATTACCCATCAATTGTTGTTGCGAAACCAATAACTCTCGTACTTCTGCTATAGCACTTACTTTACTTACGAAGGATGAGACCTCCATTCCTCTAATTTCTTTTTCTACAGAAACAGCATTTAAACAAGCTTCTGACTTGCCTTGAGCGTTAAGTTGAAAAGAAATGTCGATTTGATTTAAATTAGAAATTAAACCCGAACTGTTTACTTTAGTCTCGGTTACAAAACCGTTTCGCATGGCAAACAAAGTAACAACCCTATACATTGCACCAGTATCTATATACCTATACGAAAGGCTTTTAGCTAATGATTTGGCCAAGGTGCTTTTACCTGTGGATGAATACCCATCTATGGCAATAATGATTTTTTTCATTTGCGTTTAAATTCTCCTAAATTAGAAGTTACAGAAAATGTATGCATAGGTCCAGTTGCGTGAAGCGCTGCTCTAGAGTAATTGAAGTGGAACTTTGAAACCTTCATGGTGAAACCCCAAGACATACCTACATTATGCTTGTATAAATCTAGAGCCAGTTCTTGCCGTCTTTTAAAGTTATAACCTAGCCTAATATTAAAGTTTTTACTAAACAGAAACTCACCACCTAAATGTAGGTGAGAAACTAAATTGTCTCTAAATGAATAAGTGCTCTCAACTGTTTGATTAGATTGTAGGTTTGATTCTGAATCTTCGTAAGACAGATCCCACTTCTCTAGATGGGCCCAGGTTATAGACCAACGCAGAGGCGCATGCTCTAATTTAGTTGACACCCCAACTAAAAGCTCAAAAGGCATAGACTCTCTATTCCCGGCATACGTTTTTAGTTGAAATCCTAAATTCCGAACAAGAACAGAAGCTAACATTCTACCCTCTTTTAAAGAATAAGTAGCAGATAAGTCGGTTAATAAACCGTAAGAAACATAGGAATCTAAGTTAGAGTAAACGCCTTTTAAAGCAGCTCCAACATGTAAAACAGAATCAAAATGTAATGCCGAAGAGGCATAGGCTGCATATTCCCCAGCTCTAAAAACACCCATTTGATTTCCATACTCATCTGTACGTTTAAATTCGCCGTAGTTTAAATACTGCATACCCAGAGTAATGTTTCCGAGCTTTTTATTGGGCAAGCCATAAAGTAAGCTACCAAAGCTAATTCCTGCATAGTAATTTGTAAAATTTGCAGACAGCTGATTGTTCATACCTTCATGATTCAACGAGGGAAGTTGATGTGCTAAATTTACATCGTTATCAAACGTATTTATCAAAGAGTTTCCTAAAGCAAGTACTCTTGCTGAACTTGTTAAGTTCAAAAATTCGTAGGTATTATCGCCACCAATTTGTGCGAAAACTGACTTAGAAATAATAAATAGAATTAAAAATAAATGTGTAAACTTCATAAAGACAAAAATAGTAATCTAATCGATAACGAAGTCTTCAACTTATTAGTATTTTACAAAAAGCTTTTTAGCTTTGTTATGGATTTAAAAACAGTATGAAATGAAAAAAATAATCTTTATCGCGGTACTCTGTTTAAGTGCTTCTACTTATGCACAAAAAGATAGTTTAAGTCTTGATGACGCCATACTGGCTCGATGGAGCAAATTTGCTCCTGATCGAATGAACGGTTTACAGTGGATAAAAAACAGCAATCGTTTTTGCTATACTGAAGGCAGCAATTTAATTACCGAAGCGCTCGATGGCCTAAAAGACACTTTAGCACTTTCGATGCTTAACAAACGTATTACTGGAGATACGTTAAAGCAGTTTCCACGAATTAATTGGTTGGGTAAAAGTAGTTTTCGATTTAAAAATAAGAGCACTTATTACAGCTACGATCTTATAACAAAACAAATCCTAGAGTTACTCCGCGTTGATGAAATGGCAGAAAACACAGAGTTTTCGGATGCTGCCAATGCGATAGCCTATACCCTTAAAAACAACCTGTACCTTCAAGACACAAAGGGTAAAACACATAAAATAACGAATGATGATACGGAAACGGTTGTAAATGGACAGGCTGTTCATCGGTTTGAATTTGGGGTATACAAGGGTACCTTTTGGTCAAACAATGGCGGGCGTATTGCTTTCTACAGAAAAGACGAGCGTATGGTTTCCGATTATCCTTTGGTAAATACAGATGCACGAGTAGCTGAGCTTAACATGATAAAATACCCAATGGCTGGTATGGCAAGTCATCATGTTACTTTAGGTATTTACAATTTGGAAACCGAAAAAACAATTTATGTAAAAACGGAGGGTCCCAAAGAACAATACCTTACAAATATTGCCTGGAGTCCCGATGATAAGCACCTTTATATTGCAGTACTAAATAGGGATCAAAACCATGTTAAACTAAATAAATACGATGCTGAAACTGGAGACTTTTTGAATACATTATTTGAAGAAAAGCACAGTAATTATGTACAACCTCTTCATCCAATGCTTTTTGTGAAAGGAAACAATCAGGAGTTTTTATGGAGATCTGAGCGAGATGGTTTCGACCATATTTACCGATACTCTGTAAACGGAACTTTATTAAATCAAGTAACCAAAGGACCTTGGGTAGTTAAAGATATTATTGGTTTTACAAACAAATCTGTTCTATTAACTGGAACTGACAATAATGGATTGGACACACAGGTATACAAATCTGCACTTAAAAATTCAAGATCTGTTAAGTTAACTGATCAGGAAGGAATACACACGATAAAAGCCAACCACAATGGCACCTTAATTTTAGACTCCTACAAGAGTTTAAAAAATCCGGGTACTATTAAAATTATAACCAGCTCAGGTAAAGAAGAAAAAACACTTTTACAGTCTAAAGATCCTTTTGAAAACACCCTATTAGGACAGACGCAACTGTATACTATAAAAGCTGAAGAAGGGACCGAGCTAAATTGTCGATTGATAAAACCTGCCAATTTTGATGCTTCCAAATCTTACCCAGTTTTAGTATATGTATACAACGGACCAGGAGTGCAACTGATTACAAACACAAGCTTAGCGGCAGCCTCTTTATGGATGCATTATTTGGCAAACCAATACAATTACCTAGTATTTACAGTAGATGGTAGAGGTTCTGAAAATCGTGGACGTGAATTTGAACAAGTCCTATTTAGAAACTTAGGTGAGGTAGAAATGAGAGATCAACTTGCGGGTGTGGCGCATTTAAGATCTTTAGACTTTGTAAACAAAGATAGAATTGCAGTACATGGATGGAGTTATGGAGGGTTTATGACAACAAACCTACTCTGTACTTACCCCAATGTATTTACCTGTGGCGTAGCTGGAGGGCCAGTTATAGACTGGAAGTTTTACGAAATCATGTATACAGAACGCTTTATGGATACACCAGAATCCAATCCAGAAGGCTACAGCAAAACAAGCTTGTTAAACAAAGCAAAAAACTTGGAAGATAAATTATTAATGATACACGGAACTCAGGATGATGTTGTGCTTTGGCAACATTCCTTAGCATTTGTTCAAGAATGTGTTCGCCAGGGTGTTCCTTTAGATTACTTTGCTTACCCGGGCCATAAACACAATGTAAGAGGAAAAGACCGGGTGCACTTAATGACTAAAGTAATCAACTATATAGTAGAAAACAACAAAAGTAAAGAAGACTAAATTCGGTTTTAACGCAAGGACTATTAAACATCATTTTATATATTTGACAAAAGATAAAAATCCAGAAAAATGGGAAGAGCATTTGAATTAAGGAAAGGACGAAAAATGAAACGATGGGCAGCTATGTCTAAAATCTTTACCCGAATTGGTAAAGACATTGTAATGGCAATTAAAGATGGTGGCCCAGATCCTGAATCAAACTCAAAATTAAGAGCTGTTATTCAGAATGCAAAAACAGCAAACATGCCAAAGGAAAACATTGAAAGAGCTATAAAAAAAGCTTCTGACAAAGATGTTTCCAACTACAAAGAAGCGATATTTGAAGGCTATGCAGCACATGGTATTGCAGTTTTAATTGAAACTGCTACGGACAATAACAACCGAACAGTGGCTAATGTTCGAAGCTATTTTAATAAGTGTGACGGCTCCTTAGGAACCTCCGGTTCTGTGGAATTTATGTTTGAACACAAATGCAATTTCATGATTGCTAATACAGGTCAAGATTTAGAAGAATTAGAATTTGAACTTATTGATGCCGGCGCCGAAGAAGTATTTGAAGACGAAGATGGCATAATGATTTACGGCGATTTCCCTAATTTTGGATCCATTCAAAAATCTTTAGAAGAACTTAAATTTGAAATTTTAAGCTCGGGCTTTGATCGAATTCCTACTACAGTTAAAAAACTTAGTGAAGAACAAGAGGCTGATGTAAATAAACTGCTAGAAAAAATAGAAGAAGACGATGATGTACAAAATGTATACACAAATTTAGCCTAGATAATCCAATTTACCCAAACACTTTAGCTACTAATTCATCGTATATTTACTCTAAAACACAAGCAATTCGCCTGTGTTTTTTTTTGTTACGATTAGATCAAAACAACTTGTTATTAATATAGTTGGACTCGAAAATAAAACATTTACTTACATGAAAAAATACTTGTTCTTTGAGTCTGTTATTAATATTTAGTTCTTGTCAAGAAGTAATTTTGTGGTTTGATTATGACATAATTGATGTGTAGAATACTCCTAAAAGTTATAACAACGAGGTACAAAAAACCACCTTCTGCTTTAAAAAAAAAGGTACTTAAGTTTACAAACGATAAGTCGCTTTTTTACCGCTAATGTGTAGATGCGATTAAATTAAAATCTGTTTTTGTACGACAAAAAGAATAAACAGTGCTCTATTAAATACCTAAAAAAGGCTTCCTGAAAAGGAAGCTTTTTTTTAGGTATTGGAAAGCAGAAAAATCTATACTTTTAGGTAAACCTAATAGATTTTTGGATTGTACAGTTCCGGAAAACGAGCATTTTTTTTACTAAAAAAGTCCTGAATGAAACGCATGTCTTTTTCAAAATCGCCACTCAAATAAACTAAAGAACCAAAACCCACTTCTTTCTTTTTGTAGTCTACAAAACCCATAACCAAGGGAACTTTTGCTCCACTAGCAATATGGTAAAACCCTGTTTTCCATTTAGGCACCCAAGAGCGAGTCCCTTCTGCAGGCACAGCAACAATCATCTCCTTCGATTCTTTTAGCTGCAGTGTCATTGCATCAACCAAACCAATATTCTTAGACCGATCTACAGCAACTCCACCTGTTGCCTTAAAGAAAAGATTCATTGGAAAAAAGAACCAACTTTTTTTGATGAAATATTTCAAGTTTAGACCTGCAATCTGAAATGCAGCTAAGGCAATGGGGAAATCCCAATTTGAAGTATGAGGGGCGCAAACCAAAACTGCTTTTTTCACATCTTTTGGCATGTCGCCAACCAGTTTCCAACCCATTATATTTAAAAATATTTTACTTAGTAACTTCTTCATCAGAAAAAAAATTGGGTTTAAAACCTATTAAATATACAGTATCTATAGCTCTAGTAAAAGCGGTGTACAACCAACGTAAATACTCTTTTTCTACGGTAGGTTCTGGTAAATAACCTTGTTCAATAAAAACATTTTTCCATTGCCCTCCTTGCGCCTTATGGCAGGTAATGGCGTAAGCAAACTTAACCTGAAGTGCATTAAAATACGGATCGGCTTTTATGGCCTGAAAGCGCTTATATTTAGTGCTTATGTAGGCGTATTCTCTTTCTACGGATTTATACAAACGGTTGCTGTCGTCGTAACTCATCGAGGGCTTGTCTACATAAATACAGTCTAATAGTAGAAAAGATTCAAACTCTGGTTCATCCGGATAATCTACTAGATTCACCTCTGCTTTAGCAAACCTAAAGCCGTGTTTTTCTTCTATTGTAGCAATTCGTTTCACAACAATCTGATCGCCATTGGCAATAAAACCTGCTTTTGACTCATTGGGTAAGCAGAAGTAATTATTTTTAACAACCATTAAATGATCGCCACCCGTTATTTCATCCTCATACCACAGAATACGATTTCTTATTTCTTGATTGTATACGTTGGCGCGCTTGTTAGAGCGTAAAACAACAACAGAATCTTCAAGAGAATTACTAGAATAGGCATCGTTTAAAGCCTCTTCTAAGTCGTGCTTTTCCGATAAGCGAATTACGTCTGGATACAAATCAAAAATAGGTTGGTACTTATTTTGATTGCTATCTAAAAGCTCTCTTAATGTAGTTGCATTTCTAAGGATTCCTGATTCTGCTGCTTGCCTAACCACTTCTTTAAGTTCTACATGATGTACTTCTTTAAAGTAGCGCATTTGCAGCTCTTCTGGAATTAAAGCAGGGCTCATTGTTAAACCTACTGGAGGTAATTGTGCAACATCTCCAATCAGCATTACTTTACAATTAATTCCTTGGTCTACAAAACGCATCAAATCGTCTAAAAGAGCATTTCCTCCAAAAGCATTGTCTGTTTGATTGCCTATCATAGAAGCCTCATCAACTATGTATATAGTATTACTTGCCTTATTTTTTTGTAACTCAAAGCTTAAGCTACCCGCTTTTATTTTTGGATAATAAATATGCTTGTGTATGGTATAAGCTTTTCGCTTTGTATAAGCACTTATAACTTTAGCTGCTCGACCCGTTGGAGCCAATAATACAGTCTTTTTATTAAAGGTTGGAAGCGCTTTAATGATGGTGCGAATCATAGAAGTTTTTCCGGTACCAGCATAACCCCGCATTACAAAAATTTGATTGGGATCGATGTCCAAGCAAAAAACTGAGAGTGCTTTTATCAGTACGAGCTGATCTATGGTAGGTTCGTGAGGAAAGTGCGTAACTAACTGCTTTTGCAGTTCCTTATTTTTAAGTGTAGAATTCAAGTTGACAAATATAGGTATTAGCCACTGCGAAAAAAAATGTGATTAATGTAAAAAAATTGTAGATTTGCCTTACTCATATAAAGAGCAAATTAAATATGGAAAAAGGTATTCGCATAGGTCTTTGGGTTTTAGTAATTGGTTTGGGCTACACGCTCTACACCGTTATCATGAATCCGATCAAATTTTCAAAAGAAAATAAAAGTCGTTCAAAAGATGTTATTGAACGTTTAAAGCAGGTTCGTAAAGCACAAATTGCTTTTAAAGAGCTCAATAGTTATTATGCTTCTAGCTTCGATGAGCTTATTCCACTTGTAGATACAGGCGTATTTACTATTGTTCAGCGTCGAGATGAAGAACTTAAGTTTTACAATAAAGTATACCGAGAGTACCAACTTAAAGACACCACCTATATAGACACTTTAGGCTTTGCTAGCATAAAAGACTCCATATTTGGTGCAGACTTCGAGCTTGAAAATCTACGCTTTATCCCTCATGCTCAAGGTACTGAACTTGAGTTAAGAGCAAATAAAATTAAATCCGGGAGTCTTACTGTACAAGTATTTGAGGCGAAAGCTGCAAAAGAAGAGTACCTAAAAGGACTGGATAAAGATTTAATAAAAAATACAGCTAAAGACCTGCAAGTAGGTTCTATGGTGTCGGCAAAAATTAACGGTAACTGGGAGTAACATAAAAGCTACACTCAGTCATATCGACCCTCAATTGGCGCTGAACAACTCAGCATCATGTCATCTATCCATCCAAGTTAGCTTGGATGGATTTTCTTTTGTACTTCTTAATAGCAAGGAGCAAAAATATAGTGCACTTGAATTTTACGATTTTCAAAACTGTTCAAATTACGGAGAGGTAGCAGAAAACATAGATCGTATTGTTTCGCAGCAAGAGTTGCTTCAACAAAGCTTCGAATCTATCGCTATATGCATCAGCAATTCGTTGAGTACCTTAACACCAAAAGCTCTTTACCAAAAGGACAATGGAATCGAGATTTTGAAATTTAACCAGCCTTTACTTCAAAATGAAGGCGAAACTAACGATTGGCTTCAATCGATACAAGCACATAATTCCTATACGCTGCCTCAAGAATTACAAAGGTGTTTTAACAAGCATTATCCAAGTCAAACTTGGAAACACCAAAGTAGTGTTCTTATCGAAAGTTTACTCCAACAGTTTAAATTGAATGAAGCAACTAAAATATATCTTTCGGTTCAAAACACAGACTTCGAAATTGTTGTTTTAGAAGGGCGTAAACTAAAATTTTATAACAGTTATACTTACCGTTCTTCGGAAGATTTAATTTACTTCCTTCTGTTTGCCTGCGAGCAACTAAATTTAAATCCGGACCAAATTCCCGTGGTTATTTCTGGCGAAATAGAAGAAAATTCAGAAGTTTATAAATTACTTTACCGCTACATAAGAAATCTTTCTTTTATCAAGAGAAATCCTAATTACAATTACAGCTTTGTATTGGATCAGGTTCCTGAACATTATTACTACAAACTCCTCAATCTACATCTATGCGCATCGTAAGTGGAACTCACAAGAGTAAGCGCATTTATGCGCCAAAAAGTTTACCAGTAAGGCCCACTACAGATATGGCTAAAGAAAGTTTGTTTAATATTTTAAACAACGATTTTTACTTTGATGAAATACGAGTTTTAGACCTTTTTAGTGGAACAGGGAATATATCATACGAATTTGCATCTAGAGGAACAGCGCATATATTAAGTGTAGATCAGAACTTAAATTGCATCCGTTTTATACAACAAACAGCAGAAGAGCTCGGCTTAAAAGCCATATCAACTCTTAAAGCTGAGGTATTTGATTTTTTAGACAAGCACAAGCAGGAGTACGATATTATTTTTGCCGACGCACCCTACGATTTGGGAGGCTTAGAGGTTATTGTGGAAAAAGTATTTGCCCAAAGCTTACTCTCAAAATTTGGAGTTTTGATTTTGGAACATCCAAAAGATCAAGATTTTTCTGAACTTCCTTATTTTTCTAGTAAAAGAAGGTACGGAAATGTAAACTTTAGTTTCTTTGAGTGGGAAAAAGAAAACGAGGAAGAATAAAACATACTACTAAATTTAAGTAACAACTATGGCACGAATTGCATTTTTTCCAGGTTCATTCGATCCTATTACAAAGGGGCACGAAGATATAGTACGAAGAGCTGTTCCCATTTTTGATGAAATTATTGTGGCATTAGGAACAAACTCTTCAAAAACCTATATGTTTTCGTTTGAACAACGCTTAGAATGGATTGAAAATACTTTTAAAGATTGTGAAAACATAAAAGTAATTAGCTACAAAGGGCTAACCTTAGACGCATGTAAAGAGCACAAAGCGCAGTTTATTTTAAGAGGCTTAAGAAACTCTAACGATTACGAATACGAAAAGAGTATTGCAATGATGAATCAAGCAATGGCTCCTACAATAGAAACCATTTACCTTAATACAAAACCCGAATCGGCTGCAATATCATCTACTATTATAAGAGATATAATCAAACATCAAGGTAAAGCAGAACCTTTTCTTGCTTCAGGAGTTCGGCTATAGATGTATACGTATCTAATGCGTACAATTTTTGTGCTGCAGTATTTGCCCATACAACTTCAGTTATACCTTCTTCCTCTTGGGGAGTTAAGGTTTGTTTGCCAAAACAGCTCATGGCAAACCAGTACGATTTTTTTAATATATTGATGCCTTTATAAGAGTACGTATGATAGGTTGTTCCGAGTAGTTCGCCTATTTCAATAGAAGTAACAGCACATTCTTCTTCTACTTCTCTTACTGCAGTTTCCTCAATTCTTTCACCAAACTCAACCTTACCTTTAGGTAAGTCCCACTTTTCATTTCTTCTTATCCATAAGATTTCCTTGTTGGAATTTCTTACAATTCCACCAGCAGCTTCAATAAGATCGTAACGAGAACAAAAGTCATCCCACATCAACATCAAAGAAGATCCCAGTAAAATAAGTTTCTTACTCGTTCCTTTTTCCATCTGTTCAATTGCTAAATCTAAACTCAAAGAACTAGAGTATTGCTCAATTTCAAAGTTTTCTAATCCTCTTAAAATTTCTTTAGAACCACTTAGGATTAAAGTATTATCGTTTATAAAAATTCTATACATTTGCAGCATGATTTTAGACAAGGATACAGCGAAGAAAACCGCCGAATTTCTATTGCAAATTAAAGCAATAAAATTACAACCAAGCAAACCTTTTACTTGGGCTTCGGGATGGAACTCTCCAATTTATTGCGACAACCGCATTACGCTTTCACACCATGCAACTCGAACTTACATTCGAGAGCAATTGGCCAACGCTGTAATAGAACGTTTTGGCAAACCAGATGTTATTGCAGGCGTTGCTACAGGCGCAATTGCACACGGCATCTTAGTGGCTCAAGAGCTTGGACTTCCGTTTGTATACGTTCGTCCTGAACCTAAGAAACATGGACGTAAAAATCAAATCGAAGGTTTTATAGAAAGCGGACAAAGCGTTGTAGTTATTGAAGATTTAATTAGCACAGGTGGTTCTTCTTTAAAAGCGGTTAAGGCTCTAGAAGAGCTTGGTTGTACTGTAAGCGGAATGGCGGCAATTTTCACCTATGGCTTTCAACTGGCCGATGACAACTTTAAGAAAGCAAAATGTGATTTAATCACCTTAAGCGATTACAGCAGTTTGGTAGATCAAGCTACTGATACTGGATATATTTCGGATAAAGAAATTAGTGCATTAAAGAAATGGCGTGAAGCACCCGACCAATGGCAAGGGGTATAAATTTTAAAAACGACTCTAAATAGTCGTTTTTTTTTGCAATTTATATTCTAGAAAAAACCGTTCTTAAGCAACTACATTATTTACTCGAACAATACATCCGCTAAGTAGGCTGCATCTTTACACACGCCACCCAAAGTAGCGGATCCACGTGTATACATCCAAGGCAAACCAATAAAATAAACGCCGTCAATATTACTCACACCTTTATAATTCTTAGGGTAACTATTCTCATCCAATTCTAAACCTTCAATCCAATTAAAATTTGGCCGATAACCCGTAGCCCAAATCACATTTTTAATAGACGATATTTTTCCCTTATCAAAAAACAAATCAAGATCCTTTGCATTTTTTGTTCTGCCTACAGAAACCACATTTTCTCTTGCAAGAATACCCTTTACATCTGTACCAATAACTGGCTGCGGAAACGATTTTAATATTTTACCTATTCTACTGTACTTATTAAAACTTAAAAAACCAGTTCTGGTAAACCACCACCATAAAGGTTTGCCCAAAAATTGCTGAGGAATTGACTTTACCTTTGTACTCCCAGAAAAGTAAACCGTTCTTGATTTGTCTTTTGATAACTCGTCAAGTATTTGAAATCCTGAATCACCTGCGCCTACAACTAATGAATCGCCTTTGTTTAATTGATGCAAAGCTTTGTAATAGTTGCTATGCATTTGAAGTATCTTTTCCGACAAGTTTGTATGGAAGGGAGGTGTATATGGGATATGAAAAGGTCCTGTTGCAACAATTACATTTTCAGTTTCTATAGTACCATTTCCATGAGAAAGGCTGAAAACTCCATTTTCATTTTTTTTAACATAGCTTATTAACGTGTTAAAATGAACTGGAATATCAAAATGCTTAATGTAGTTTTCAAAATAATTGGCAACATCAACTTTATTGGGATAGTATCCTTTAGGCGCATCAAACTTAAGACCAGGCAAATGATTATATTCTGTAGGAGTAAATAGTTTTAAAGAATCCCAACGATTAAGCCAAGAAGCACCTACAAAAGAACCTCCGTCTACAACTAAAAATTTTTTTTCACTTTTCTTCAAGTGGTAAGCCATCGACAATCCCGATTGGGCAGCTCCAATAATAACATATTCCAACATACAGGCTATCTAAGTTAAAATAGATTGCAAAAGTAGGCACAAAAGAGCAAACGGTACCTAAAAATTCAAAAAAACAAAAAACAAGCTGCTCAAAAAATTAAAACAATAATGGTTTCCATAAAAGCTCAAGTATTTTTAGGAACATTTTGTACCTTGCTAATCAAGAAACCATAGAGTATAACCCCCTAATCACAGGAATAGACGTGATTTACAAACAAAAATGAAGATGAGAAATTACGTAATAATTGGCGGTTCTTCAGGAATTGGCGAAAGCCTTGTCAACTTACTCGAAAACGAAGGAGACCGTGTTTTAGCAACCTACCATACAAACGCTATGCAAGACCGAGAAAATGTTCGGTTTGTAAATTTTGATGTAACAAATGATGTATTAGACCTGGACACGCTTCCTGAAGAAATTCATGGTTTAGCTTATTGCCCAGGTAGCATCAATTTGAAACCATTTCATCGATTTACAGACGATGATTTTATAGCAGATTTTAAATTGCAAGTCTTAGGCGCAACAAAGGTGATAAAACAACTCTTGCCAAAACTCAAAAAGAGTAAAGATGCCTCCATCGTTTTATTTTCAACCGTGGCAGTCCAATTTGGCTTTGGCTTTCATTCTCAAGTTTCTATTTCTAAAGGAGCAATAGAAGGACTTACCAGGTCTTTGGCAGCAGAATTATCGCCAAATATTAGAGTTAATGCCATAGCACCTGCTTTAACAAATACAAATCTTGCTGGAAAGTTACTAAACACACCAGAAAAATTAAGTTTCCATGCTGAGAAAAACCCACTAAAAAAAGTTGGTGAAGCTAAAGATGTAGCGCAAGCTGCTGTTTTCTTATTGTCCGAAAAATCATCGTGGATTACAGGACAAATACTTCATGTAGACGGGGGATTTTCGAACATTAAACAATAACATTTAAGTAGATAGATACTATTTAAACAAGCAACACACCAAATGAAAATACTCTTAACAGGCGCAACCGGTTATATCGGAAAAAGAATTTTACCTTTATTGGTGAGTAAAGGTTACCAAGTTATTTGCTGTGTTAGAGATAAAACAAGATTTCACCCGCCTCAATCATTAAAGGCGAATATTACGATAATAGAAGTTGATTTACTAGACACCGAATCGCTTTCAAAAATCCCAAACGATATAGACATTGCCTATTACTTGGTTCATTCTATGTCAACATCCGAAAATTACAAGGCTTTAGAACAACAATCGGCCACAAACTTTAGAGACAAACTCTCTAGCACCTCAGTTAAACAAGTCATTTACCTGAGTGGCATTGTAAACGAGAAAAATTTATCGAAACATTTACAATCGAGAAAAACAGTAGAAGATGAGCTTGCAAAAGGGACTTACAATTTAACAACCTTTAGAGCTGGAATAATTGTGGGCTCCGGAAGTGCTTCTTTTGAAATAATGCGCGATTTAGTGGAAAAACTTCCGGTAATGGTTACACCAAAGTGGCTACTAACTAAATGCCAACCCATAGGTATTGTTGATGTGCAAAGCTTTTTAATTGAGTGCATAGGAAAAGAAGCCACGTTTAACAGGAATTTTGACATAGGAGCCGATGAAATTTTATCGTACAAAGATATGCTGCTTGAATTTGCGGATGTTAGAAATTTAAAAAGAAAAATTTGGACGGTTCCGGTAATGACGCCCAAGCTATCCTCCTATTGGCTCTATTTTGTAACGTCTACCTCATACAAACTAGCGAAGTCTTTAGTAGAAAGCATGAAGGTTGAGGTAACCTGTAGAAACAATGAAATAAACAACATACTTGATATTAAGCCGATATCCTATAGAGAGTCTTTAATGAAGGCTTTTGAGAATATAGAAAGCAATGAAATTGCCTCGAGCTGGAAAGACTCTTACTCTAGTAGCGAAACAAACATCAACATATCAGAATTTATTTCTGTACCGGAATTTGGATGTTTTAAAGACCGAAGAGTACAAAAAATTGACGATTACAACGCTTCCTTAGAAAAGATATGGAGCATTGGTGGAAAAACAGGGTGGTATCATGGAAATTGGCTTTGGAGAACTAGAGGCTTTCTAGATAAACTATTTGGTGGGGTTGGTTTAAGAAGAGGACGCACAAATAGAACCACCTTATCTGCAGGAGATTCTTTAGACTTTTGGCGCGTACTATATGCCAACAAATCGGAAGGTAGATTATTATTATTTGCCGAAATGAAACTACCAGGAGAAGCCTGGCTCGAATTTAAAATTGTGGGCAACGAACTAATTCAAACGGCAACCTTTAGACCCTTAGGATTAGCAGGTAGAATATATTGGCTTTCGGTATACCCTCTGCATGGTTATATTTTTAATGGATTGTTAACTAAAATAAGTTTAAATACTAAAAAGAATAAAAATAAAGAATAAAAAGTATACAAAATACAATAGATGAAAAAACTAATAGACGAAATTACCACTTGCACCTTATGCAAAGAACATTTACCCTTTGGAACAAGGCCTATTGTTGCAGCAAGCATAAGTAGTAAGATCGTAATAATTGGACAAGCTCCAGGTGCGTTGGTTCATAAAACGGGTATTCCATGGGGAGATAAAAGTGGCGAAAACTTAAGAAGTTGGATGGCTGTAAAAAAAGAAGACTTTTACGACACAAAAAAATTCGCCATAATTCCTATGGGCTTTTGTTATCCTGGAAAAGGTAAATCAGGCGATTTGAAACCAAGAAAAGAGTGCGCACCATTTTGGCATGAGAAACTATTAGATCAATTAAAAGAGGTTGAACTTATTTTACTTATTGGTTCCTATGCACAAGAGTATTATTTAAAACCCAAGCTTGATAAAAACTTAACAGATACAGTTAAAAATTACCCAAAATACTTACCAAAATACTTTGTTTTACCGCACCCATCGCCAAGAAACAATATTTGGCAGGCAAAAAACGAGTGGTTTAAACATTTAGTCGTTCCAGAATTACAAAGAGAAATAGCTAGAATTCTCTCTTTGTAGCATCTTCTAGTTTGAATACATAAAGCTGTAATTGAAAACTTGTAACTTGTTGTATAATTCCTAGCTTTACAAATAAAGGGAAACAGAGTTAAACTACTAAACTCTTTTGCTACAAATAAAGGACAATCCTGTAGAAGTATTATTTAGCTTCTAAATACTATACAATAGAAAACAGCTTATTTACACATGCATAAAAACATTCTAATAACTGGTGCCAACGGAATGCTTGCCAAGCATCTATCCGAGCAGTTGGAGAAGAGTCATTCAATACGATTTTTAACCAGAAGAGTAACTGCAAAAAACGAATACTTGTGGGACGTTAAAAACAAATACATAGATCCAGAGGCATTAAAAAATGTACATATAGTTATTCATTTAGCAGGGGCTTCCATAGCAGATAAAAGGTGGACAAAAAAGAGAAAAGATCTAATTTCATCAAGTCGAGTGGCGGGTTCATTATTAATTCTAAATGCTCTAAAAGCGCAAGGAATAATTTTAGATAAATTTATTTCGGCATCTGCTACAGGTTTTTATGGCACCGTAAATACAGACGAGGTTTTTAACGAAGAAAGTGAAAAGGGAACCGATTTTTTAAGTGCCGTATGTAATGAATGGGAAAATGCCGCGCATATGTTCTTCAAAAGCAGAGTGGCACAATCTATTACCATTATAAGAATTGGAATAATTTTGGCAAAAAACGAGGGTGCACTAAAAAAAATAAGTCAACCTATTAAACTTGGGATCGGTGCTGGAATTGGCTCGGGAAAACAGTACATGCCCTGGATTCATATTAAAGACCTTAGTAAGGTTTTTGAGTATACAATAAAGAATAATTTAAACGGTGTATACAATGCCGTAGCTCCGCAACACATCAACAACATAGATTTAACCAATAGAATCGGAAGTGTTCTCAATCGTAAAATCTTCCTTCCAAACATTCCGAAATTTGTTATGAAAGTGCTCTTTGGAAAAATGAGTTCAATACTAATATATGGCAGTAGAGTTTCTTCGAAGAAACTAACAGATCTTGGGTTTACATTTGAGTTTAACACGGTAAAAGAAGCTTTAGACAACCTTTTTATCAAAAAATAAAAAGAGCGCTACAATAACACATTATACTTTTATAAAATAAATAACTAAAAATAGTAATAAAGATGAAAAACTTATTTGTAAAAAAAAGTTCTGAAGAAATAATACAAAGAATTAGCTTACTAAACACTGATTCGAAAAAAGTATGGGGAAAAATGAGCGTGGCTCAAATGTTAGCACATTGCAATGTTACCTATCAACTTGTTTATGAAAACAAAAAGGAGCAGCCCAAGGGCTTAAAAAAATGGATGTTACAGACTTTTGTGAAAAACACAGATGTAAGCCAAAAACCTTACAAAAAAAAACCGTAGAACTGGGCCTGACTTTCTAATTACAAATGACCGGGATTTTGAAAAGGAAAAAAATCTTCTAATTTCGTATGTAATTAAAACACAAGAATTAGGCGCCAACTATTTTCATCAAAAGGAAAGCCATTCGTTTGGATTATTAACCTCTACACAGTGGAATACTATGTTCTACAAGCATCTAAACCACCACCTAAATCAATTTGGAGTATAATAAATAGAATGTATAAACAATATACTGCTGCTAGAAACTGCATCAAAAAATAGACAAGTGGATAAAGAAAAAGAATATATAAAAATAAACAGAGCGTATTGGAACAATAGAGTGGACTCTCATTTAAAATCTGACTTTTACGATCTTAAGGGCTTTTTAAGTGGTACTAGCTCTTTAAATGAAATCGAATTAAATTTACTTGGAAATATTAAAAGGTAAATCGATACTACATTTACAATGTCATTTTGAACAAGACAGTATTTCTTTAAGTAGAATGGGTGCAAATGTGATAGGCATAGATTTGGCAAACAAAGCAATAGAAAGCGCAGTAAAAATTGCCAAACAAACAAATGCCAATACACAATTTATTTGTTGCGACTTATACGAGCTACCCAAGTATTTAGATAAAAAATTCGATTTAATTTTTACCAGTTATGGAACTGTTGGCTGGTTGCCAGATTTAAATAAGTGGGCAGAAATTATTTCTAATTTTCTTAATCCAAAGGGCTCTTTTGTATTCGTATAATTTCAACCCTTTGTATGGATGTTTGACGATAATTTTGAAAAAATTAAATACAGGTATTTTAATTCTGGCGCAATTACAGAAACCGAAAGTGGAACATACGCAGACAAACAAGCAGAAATTACACAAACCTATGTTATGTGGAACCATAGCTTAAGCGAGGTAATGGGCAGCTTACTTAAACATAATCTAGAAATCTCATCTTTCGAAGAATTCGATTACGCTCCCTACGACTGCTTTAATAAAACGATAAAAGTTGCAGAAAAAAAATTCAGAATAAAGCACCTTGACAGTAAAATACCCATGACATACGCTATAGTCGCAAATAAAAAAGGTGAAGAATAAGCGTAAATATTAGCCTTAGTGAGGCAAACAAGATGGGCTATTGCAAATATCTATTTAGTTTTTGCACTGAACGTATGCCAAAATTGGATTGAAGGTGCAATCAAATAACTGAAATGGATCCTAAGACATGCGCTTAGAAATTCTGTAAAAAAGGGAAATGCAAGAGTCCTTAAAATTCGTCAAAAACACAAAAATGATTCAACAAAAACGGCCCAATTATTAACTGAAAATTATCGATTTTAAATCGAAAACATAAATGAGTATCTAAAACTTAAAAATAAAATGAGAAAAATACTTCAAAATACCTTCGCATTTATTGCAGGGGCTTTTATTGGCGGAACCGTAAACATGATACTAATAACCCATAGTGGTTCAATCATCCCATTGCCTAAAGAAATAGATCAATCTAACATGTTAAGTTTGGCAGAAAACATACATCTTTTTAAACCCATAAACTATACAATGCCCTTTTTGGCACATGCACTTGGAACTTTAACAGGAGCCTATGTAGCTGCAAAAATTGCACTTACTCATAAACTAAAGTTTGCCTTAGCAATTGGAATTCTTTTTCTTATTGGTGGAGTTTTAATGAGCTTATCGCTTCCAGCTCCGCTATGGTTCGATTTAACAGATTTACTTCTCGCCTACATACCTATGGCGTTAATGGCTTATAGATGTGCAAAATAAAAACTTAGCAAACAAAACTAAGCTGCTTAATGTCAAAGTCTTGAATACTTCCGTCTTCGAGCTTTAACACCAGCCTTCCATTCCTTAAAACACCGATTATGGCAGCAGTAAATTGTTCGTTATTGGCCTTAAAAACTCGAGTTTCGTTAAACCAATACATGTTTTTAAGATACGATTTTAATAGGTAATCGAACTTACCGGCTCTTAGCTGAAGGTATCGTGCTTCAATAGTCTCGCAAAGTCTTTCTAGCACTTTATCTATAGGGAAGTTAAGACCCAAAATCTGTTTTAAAGAAGTAGCTTTAGGTAAATTTAAAAATTCCGATTGGTTTACATTTAAACCGATTCCAACAACGGCATTTTGATACAAAGACTTGCTCATCTGATTTTCAATTAAAATACCCGCAACTTTTTTATTGTGGAAATAAATATCGTTTGGCCATTTAATTTTAAAACCCGGCCTAAGCTCATTTAAACAATCATGAATAGCCAGTGCAATACAAACACTTAAATCGTAAACATTAGAAATAGGTAAAAAAGTTGGTTTTATAAGAAGACTAAACGTTAAAGAATTTAACAAATCTGCAGACCAACTAGTTCCGCGTTGCCCTTTACCAGCTGTTTGACTCATGGCTAGAACAAGGGTTCCTTCAGGGAATATCTGAGTAGACAAACGCTCCATAAGCCAAGTGTTAGTGGAGGTTAACTCTTCAAACTTCAAATAATTTTTACCAATAAAAAGTGTTTCCATAAGCAGAGAATAAAGATAGTAAAAGTCTTAACTTTAGTTAACTGAATTTACTAGCATTATAAGAATTATATTTGGCTTAAAAGCATTATTTTTGCAAGCTAATCAGTAGAATCGAATGAAAGAAGATAGAAGTTTGGAAATCAAAGCCCTTGTAGATGTAATCGTAAAAGGAATGCATGAAAAAAAGGCGGAAAACATTAAAGTTGTAGATCTAAGAGGTATAGATACAGCTGTATGTGATTTCTTTGTGATAAGTAATGCAAATTCGAACACTCAAGTAAATGCAATTGCAGACTCTATTCAGAAAGAGACCCTTGAAACCTTAAATGACAAACCTTGGCACAAGGAAGGAACTGAAACATCTGAGTGGGTCTTAATGGACTATGTTAATGTAGTAGCTCATATATTCCAAACACCCGTAAGAGATTTCTATGCATTAGAAGAATTGTGGGGGGATGCAAAAATCACTTCAATAGAAGCAACACATTAAGATGGCGAAAAAGAAAAGCACACCAAAGTCTCAGACTAAAAGTACCAAGTCAAATCAAAAGAAAAACAAATTACCTAAATTCAATTTATATTGGATCTATGGTATTGTTGTGTTTTTTATGATTTCGATGCTCTTTAGTAATGAAATGGGCTCATTAAGCGTAGAAACCAACAGACAAACGCTTATTCAAGATTACATAAAAAACAAAGATGTAGCGAAAATTGAGATTATTCAAAACAAGAACATCGCTAAAATATTCATTAAGGAATCTTCCCTTTCGGAGCATCGACACGATGCGGTTAGCAAGCCTATGTTTGGTGAGGGTTTAAACAAAGGACCTCATTATTATATAAAAATTGGTACATCAGAAGTTTTCGAAACTAAGATTGAGGAAGCTCAAGAAGGATTTCGATTTACCGAAAGTGAGCGCGTGCAAATTTTTTACAATAACGAACAAAGTATTTGGGATAGCTTTTGGGCTTGGATGCCCTTTATATTTCTAATCGGAATATGGTTATTCTTTATGCGAAGAATGAGTGGTGGTGGCGCTGGCGGAGGCCCTGGTTCGCAAATTTTCAATATTGGAAAATCACAAGCTCAACTGTACGACAAAGATACCGAAGTAAAAACTACCTTTAACGATGTGGCCGGTTTAGAAGGAGCTAAAGAAGAGGTTCAAGAAATTGTAGACTTCCTTAAAAATCCAAAAAAATACACCAAATTGGGTGGTAAAATTCCTCGCGGAGCCTTATTAGTAGGACCTCCTGGAACAGGAAAAACACTTTTAGCAAAAGCAGTAGCTGGCGAAGCGCAGGTACCTTTCTTTTCGCTATCCGGGTCAGATTTTGTTGAAATGTTTGTGGGTGTAGGTGCCTCTAGAGTTCGCGATTTATTTAAAAAAGCTAAAGACAAATCTCCTGCAATTATATTTATAGATGAGATTGATGCAATCGGTAGAGCGCGTGGAAAAAACCAAATGACAGGCTCTAATGATGAGCGAGAAAATACCTTAAACCAGCTTCTTACAGAAATGGATGGTTTTGGCACCAACGATCATGTTATTGTTATTGCTGCAACCAATCGTGCTGATGTATTGGATAGAGCCCTAGTTCGTGCTGGTCGTTTTGACCGTCAAATTTATGTTGACTTGCCAGAACTTACCGAACGAAAGGAAATTTTTGAAGTACATTTAGCTCCACTGAAGACACAAGATAATTTAGACGTTGATTTCTTGGCCAAACAAACACCAGGTTTTTCCGGTGCAGACATTGCCAATATGTGTAACGAGGCTGCACTAATTGCAGCACGTCAGGATAAAGAATTTGTTGAAAAACAAGATTTTTTAGATGCTGTAGATCGTATAATAGGCGGTTTAGAAAAGAAAAATAAAATTATATCTAAGAAAGAACGCGAGGTTATTGCCTACCATGAGGCTGGCCATGCTACGGTTAGTTGGATGTTAGAACATGCAGCTCCATTAGTAAAGGTAACCATAGTGCCTAGAGGAAAGTCTTTAGGTGCTGCCTGGTACTTACCAGAAGAACGTCAAATTACTACCCGAGAGCAAATGATGGATGAGATGTGTGCTGCCCTAGGTGGGAGAGCTGCTGAAAAGATCATCTTTGGAAAAGTATCTACAGGAGCCTTAAGCGATTTAGAAAAGGTTACACGACAAGCCACTTCGATGGTTACGGTATATGGTTTGAGCGATAAAATTGGAAACATCTCTTATTACGACTCGTCGGGACAAAATTCTAGTTTTAACAAACCTTATAGCGAACAGACTGCACGTACGATTGACGAGGAAGTTAGAGCTATTACAGAAGAAGCTTACGCAAAAGCACTTAAAGTTCTTGAGGAAAATAAAGATTCTTTGTCTAAATTAGCGAGTGAATTGTTGAGCAAAGAAGTTATTTTTAGAGAAGATTTAGAAGTTTTATTCGGAAAAAGACCCTGGGACACAGATGAGACTGTTACTTTAAACCCAAGTACAGCAAAAGTTGCAAAAGTCCAAAAGGAAGCTGAGCCCGAAGAATTAAAAAAGAATGAAAAAGAGTCTGTTTAATAAATTATTATCTAAAGTACTGCCTTCTTTAACATCGGAAGCTTCGGCCTTAAGTTCAGAGGAACAAGAGCAACAAGAAATTTGTATGCCCGATCCTAATGACCCACACGATGTAACCTTTGCTAAAGTATTTACAAGTAAAGGAGGCAAATTCTTTTACTGTGAAGACCAAAAGGAATTCTTCGTTATGTTTAAACAATTAGTACAAGAAAGTAAGTGGGAACATTCTTACTCTAGTAACGACGAGCTTAAAGATTTTTTAAAACCAACAGAAATAGAATTTGAAATTGACAACAAAAAAGCAGACGCTTGTATTAGTAACTGTGAATTTTTAATTGCATTTAATGGCTCTGTAATGGTTTCTGGAGCACAAACAAAAAACCTGAAAATACAGGAACTACCAGAAGCATTAGTAATTGTAGCTTACACCTCTCAAATAGTTAAAGACATCAATCATGGTTTAAGAGGAATACAATCCAAATACAAGCACAACCGACCATCTATGGTAACAACCATACGCACAAAAGAATCTATTACAACGCTTAGCGACAGTGATCGGGCTAAAGACTTGTACGTGTTTTTAATTGAAGATTATAAAGAGACTCGATGAATAATTTAGTCAAAAGAATACTCACAGGCTCGGTGTATGTTGCAGCCTTGCTTTTTGCTGTTACTAAGCCTATATACATTGGAGTTTTGTTTTGTTTAGTAGCTGTAATAGCTGTGTTTGAGTTAAAAAAAATTTACGCTAAACAAGATATAGAATACGACATTTACCCTAGCTTAATTATAGGTTTTCTTTGTTACGCAAGTATACTTAACGCACAGGTAACTGGTTTTTTGTTACTTTCAATTTTTCTTTATTTTATGAGTCAGCTTTTCAGACAAAATCGTAATACACTCCAATTACTAGGTAGCACTTTAGTAACTGTAGTTTATATTTTTGTTCCCCTAGCTCTTATTATCCCTATAGGATTTTATAGTGGCACTTACGAATACAAGCTCATTATCGGTTTACTAGTTCTTATTTGGGCCTCAGACTCGTGGGCATATATAGCAGGGCGAATATTTGGAAAAAGAAAACTTTTTGAAAGACATTCTCCAAACAAAACATGGGAAGGTTTTTGGGGATCTGTTCTTCTAACATCTGTAACTGGATATGTTTTAGCTCAAACAGGATTTGGCTTAAACACGAAAGAATGGATGATTCTTGGAGCGCTGACCGTATTTATTGCAACCGCTGGAGACTTATTTCAATCTATGTTAAAGAGAGCCTCAAACCTAAAAGATTCAGGAAATATACTTCCTGGACATGGAGGAATACTAGATAGATTTGATTCTATCCTATTCGGTATGCCCGCCTTCTATCTATATTTTCATTACATAAGCCCATTAATAAATTCTTAAAAAAATCGATACATGTTTCACAAAGAAGGATTTACAATCATTAGGAACACACTATTAGGCCTACTAACCATTAATTTTGGCGCATGGTATTTTGCGGGAGGATTCAATTGGGCGGTAATACTACTGGTTTTAATAAGTCTGATTTTTCTTGTTTTGGTACTTCAATTTTTCAGAAACCCAAAAAGAGATACACTGCTTAATGCAAATCAGATAATTGCTCCCTGCGATGGGAAAGTAGTTGTAATAGAGGAAGTCGTTGAACATGAATATTTCAAAGACAAAAGAATTCAGGTTTCTATCTTCATGTCGCCTTTAAATGTACACGTAAACAGGTACCCTATATCTGGTGCAGTTAAACATGCAAAATACCATCCCGGAAAATTTTTAGTTGCTTGGCATCCCAAATCATCCATTGAGAACGAAAGAACGACAGTGGTGGTAGAAAATGAAACAACAGGTCCTATATTGTTCCGTCAAATTGCTGGAGCAGTTGCCAGAAGAATAATTATGTACTCGAAAGTGAATGACACTGCTGTACAAGGAAAAGATATGGGTTTTATTAAGTTTGGATCTAGAGTAGACCTTTTTCTGCCATTAGATGCCAAGATAAACAGCAACATAAACGATGTTGTAAAAGGTGGTATAACAGTTATTGCTACTTGTTAAATAGACCTAACAATTCTTTTAAGTGCGTAATTTCGTAGCTTACTTTTTTGTTTTGCTTTAGGTTTTGTGGGTTAAAAAAGACAGAGGTGAAACCTGATTTTTCTGCACCAATACAATCTACCTCGAAATTATCTCCCACCATAACGCTTTGACTAGCCATAGCTTTGGCTGCTGCTAATGCATATTCGAATATTTGAGCATGAGGCTTGGTAACTCCAGCTTTTTCTGAAGTAATAATTTGATCGAAATATTGATTCAAATTAGCCGATTTCATTTTAATTGACTGCACCTCTTCAAATCCATTAGTTATAATATGGAGTTTGTAATTGAATTTCAATTTGGTTAAAACCTCATGGCAATCTTCAAATAAATTTGACTTATAAGGCCCTATTCTAACGTATTCATTTCCCAAGGTTTGAGCTAGTTCAAAATTATCTATACCGAAAAACTTAAACGTATTTTCAAAACGCACTGTTCTTAGGCTTTCTTTAGAAATTTTGTTGTCTCGATACAAGTCCCATAACTCATCATTTATCTCAATATATTTGGAGTAAAATACAGAGAAAGAAGGGAAATAACTTGAGAGTTTCAAGTCTCGGTATAGCTCGGTTAAGGTCTCATGAGCGTTTTTGTTAAAATCCCATAATGTGTGGTCCAAGTCGAAAAAAATATGTTTGTATTTCATTAAAACAAGTATAAGAAAGTGGATAAAGTAACAGACCAAAACACTACAGACATGCACAAAATAACTCTTACCATGACAGAATTTGCATCAAAAAAACGAGCCGCTAAAAAAGAGCCTATCGGTATAGAAATTAAAATAGGCGAAAGTAGTGCAATGCCAAACATTCCGTAATCTCGGATAAGCAGTACGTAAAATTTGTTTTTTTTAGTAAATATTTTCTTTTTCTTAGTGTTAGACTTAAAATAATTGGGGAAAAACAGGACTAATTTACTTCCAAGTTTAAAAAACAATAAAACGCCCGAAATCCCTCCAATAGAACTTAACAGTATAGATTGAATGTAACTAAAGCCGAAAGATTTTGCCAAAATTGGACCTGCAAAAAACTTTACTGCACTCGTTAAAAAAACACTAACTATTTCATACCAAGGAGTCATACATTTTAATTAAGTTATTTTAAAAATTTGAGTAATAATGGTAAACGATTTATTTTTAAGTTTTGGTACGTCTCATTTTTGGCGCCAAAACTTTTATAAAAACGAGCTAAATTTAAATTGTTTGATCCCTCAAAATCAAAAATCAAACCAGAGTTAGCTGATTCCTTAAGAAAGGAGTCGATTAAAAAAGGCATGGCACCCAATTCTTTCCCCTCCTTAGAGTTTCCTGTAAATAGCATAACTACTCTTGTAGGACTAAACAATAAAAACATGCCGGCTAAGGGTCTATTTCCTTCGCCATAAGCCATCCATATTTGACCACAATTTTTATGTATTGCTACGTGCATTATGGTTTCTAATCTTTTGTAATCTTCTTCAGAAAAATGTTTGATCGTTTTACCCCTATCTGCTCTAAATAGATTTATTAAACCGCTTGGAGAATCATTTTTAAAGAGTTGTAGGTTCTGCGTTAAACTCTTTTTTAGATTTCTACTTAGGTTTTTGGAGTACTGCTCTTTTACCTCTTTGTAAGTTTTGTCCAGTTGAATAACATAATTATTGTTTGTTTGTATTTTAATGGACGAGCTTTGGTTTACGTCTGCATTAAAATTCATGTTCAAATCAATAAATCGATAAGAGTCTGGAATGGCATCTACAAAATCATTAATTCTAGATAAGCTACTGCATGTTAAAGAAAACAAGCCCAATTGCTGTACCCAAAAAGGAGTGCTAGAGTACGTTAATTTAAATTTAGATTTTGATGGCAAAGGAAAAACAGCTTCATAATCATTTAACACCAGAGCATCCCATTGGTTTGTTACTATGTCTAAATACCAGGAAAAAGCATACGGCAAACAGTTTACTGACTTACGGATGCATTTGTCCCATTTTTCGGTATCAACATCGTTATGTTTTATAAATTTTATCATCGGGAGGCTTCTTTAATTGTGTGTTCAAATACTTGTTTCCATTGGTTCCAATGCCTGTTGTCGCTAACCGTTTCGTTATGCCATAGGCTAATAAAAGTACCGTTTACCTTTTTTACTCTATCCATAAGTTCCTTTACTAAGTACTGTGCATCATCTACCGGTAACTCCATGTACTCATTAAGCGTACCGTCCATAATTGCAAAGGGATGAAGCTCTAATTGGGTTTGAATTTCCATATCTAAGTCGAAAAAATAGAAAGGCAAAGAGGTGCCGGCTCTAAATCCAACTTGAGAGGCATAGCCCATAGTATAGTCTTCCTTTATGCCTTGGTCTATTAATCTTCGATAGGTAGTTGGCAAATCGAGTTTTAAAAAATGTTGACGACTCCTTATGACCTCTCTATTAGTTATAGATTCTAGTCTTTTTATCTCTATGGGCAGTTTTTCTGTGTACTTATTAGAAGCCCAAGAAGGATGAATGCCAACTTGAACATAATCAGCTAAAGACTTTATAAGAGTTTGGAATTTTTTACTGGTAACAGGAATGTTTTTATCGTTGTGCCCATAATCTGCTAATAAGAAAAAGTAGATAGACTTAAATTCATACTTTTTCTGTAAACTTAACAGATAATCAAAAGTATCGTAAGGATCCTTTTCTTTACCAACCAAAACTCTAAACCTTTGTTTAAGTCCATGAAAATCTAAACTCAAAATAGACTTAATGCTTGCAGCCAGATTACGAACCATTCCTTTTTCCAAATAACAATAGGCATTGTCTACATCAATGGTATTTACAAATTTAAATTGTCGCTTGGTGGGTTTAAATTCTGAGAATTTGGCTTGTAATACTTTCACCAAATCCACAAGCCAATATTCTATAATCGGGGTTTTAAGAAACCCATTTTTGTAGGCAATACTTTCTTTGGCTGGAAATCGATGAAAACGATCTTTAATATGTGGTAAATATTCTTCGTATCTGCTTAAAAGGTAAAAACTACAGGCAAAAACATCGAAGGGTAATGCTGAATTTTCGGCTTGCTCAAAAAATACTTTTTGCCCATTCCACGAGCTTACATGCATAGAATAATCTACAATTCCTTTTTCAAAAAGTAAAGCATGCGAACTAAAAAACAACTCACTACCTAAAGGATTTTTAGTATACGAAATTTTAATTCCGTTAAAAGCGATAAATTCTTCTACTTGACTTGTAAGACTAACCTCATGGCCCAAAAATTTCTTAAAAATTGTTTGGAATGTGTACTCTACGCGAGGTGTGATTTTATGAGTATATACGAGAATCATGATATGTTTTCTATTATTTTTTGGCAAATAAAACCAGCGCTATTTCCGTTACCAAATATATTGGGAAAGCTTAAATATTTAGTTAGAAACAAATCAAACTGCTTATTTAATTCGTTCTCATCAGCATCAACAAGAGCAGCCATTCCGCTTTGTACAACCTCTACCCATTCTGTTTCAGGGCGTAGAATTAAGCACGGTTTTTCAAAGAAATAAGCTTCTTTTTGCACGCCACCCGAGTCCGTAATAATTAGTTGAGAATTCATTTCTAGTGTAATCATCTCTAAAAATGAAACAGGTTTAATCATCTTTAGATAGGGATGATTTGCAAGTGCTTGATATTCCGCTACGGAAAAAGAACTCTTTAAAGACTTTAGAGTTCTTGGATGCACTGGGAAAATAATAGGTTTGCTGTGTTTTTCTGCCAGGTTTACTACCATGCTACAAATGCTGCGTAATCTTTCTAAATCATCTGTATTCGAAGGTCTGTGTAAGGTAAATAGTAAAAAATTATTTTTAACTAATTCGTTTTCTAAAAGTATCGAATCGTTTGTTTGTTTTGAAAAAAACAAGGAGTTATCATACATTATATCGCCACAAGCATAAACCTTTGGAGCATCTATTGAACACTTTAAATTGCTGTGAACAATCGACTCACTTTTAAGGTTGGCTATGGCGGTTTTTGTAGGGCAAAACAAGAGGCTTGAGCAATGGTCTGTAACAATCCGATTTATCTCCTCGGGCATAGCTTTATTAAACGAACGAAGGCCTGCCTCTACATGAATTAGTGGAATATGTGCTTTTGAAGCAGCTAATGCGCCTGCTAAAGTAGTATTGGTATCTCCGTAAACCAAAATAGCGTCTGGATTTTCCAGTATCAAAACTTTATCGAGTTCTTTAAGTATTTCTGCTGTCTGTTCAGACTGACTTTTGGCTGATAGCTTAAACTGATAACTTGGTTTTGGTATGGCCAGTTGTTCAAAAAAAACAGCAGACATGTTTGTGTCGTAGTGTTGTCCACTATGAACAATAACTTCGTTCAACTTTGTTGAAAAAGAGTTTTGTAGCGCACGGCTAATTGCTCCGGCTTTAATAAATTGTGGACGTGCTCCAATTAACGTGATGATTTTTAACATGTACTGATTTTGCACAAATGTAACGAAAACATTAAATTCTGCCTAGGTCAGCAAAACTAAAATAAGACTGGTCCGTAACAATTATATGGTCTAAAAGTTGAATGTCCATTAAAGAAGCCGCAGCCTTTACTTTGTCTGTTACTACTTGATCTGCCTTACTCGCTTTTAAGGTGCCTGATGGGTGGTTATGGCAAAGTATAAGCCCAGTTGCATTTAGCTTTAAAGCTTCCTTTAGTATCAATCTTACATCAACCACGGTTGCAGTCATACCTCCCTGGCTAATCTTACTCTTTACCAATACTTTGTTTGCATTGTTTAAATAGATAACCCAAAACTGTTCTATTTCTAAATCTTCTAATAGTGGTTTCATTAAATCGTAGGCATCTTTGCTAGAAGTAAGTTCAGATCGTACAATCGTATCGCTTAGTCTACGTCGTCGTCCTAGTTCTAAAGCTGCCATTAGTGTTATTGCTTTTGCCTCCCCTACACCCTTTACAGAGGTAAAGTCTATAAGTTTAAGCTTTGCTAAGGAAGAAAGGTTGTCTTTGGCTAGGTAAAGAATTTCTCTAGCAACTACGAGTGCAGACCTATCTGCGGTTCCAGACCGAATAAGAATGGCCAGTAATTCGGTGTCGCTTAATGCTGATTTTCCTTTCAGGATAAATTTTTCTCTAGGTCGATCATTTACCGCCCAACTTTTAATTGAATTTTTATACATAATTTATAGCTCTAATTTTTTTATAAAAATAAAGGTACAAAAAAAGCCTTCCAGTACGGAAGGCTTTTAAAATTCATTAAAGATTGTACAACTAAAGTGCAGAAATCCTTTTAGCTAACTTAGATTTTAAGTTTGCTGCTTTGTTTTTGTGTATGGTACCTCGCTTAGCTAATTTATCAATTTTAGCCATTAGACTTGGCATGGCTGCTACTGCAGTTGCCTTGTCTTCTTCAAGACGTATATCTCTTAAAGAGTTACGCATTGTTTTGTGGTAATACTTGTTGTTAAGAGCCTTCGGCTTATCTGAGCGAATTCTTCTTAATGTTG
>CAWVTK010000005.1:0-32137 GCA_963933205.1 uncultured Flavobacteriales bacterium | reverse complement strand
TTTGGATGTATCTGCAAAAAGTCCGATGCCATTTCAATACAATTTCTTGTATCAAGTTATGTATCCCATTCACCCGCTAGTACAGATAGGTGGAGCACTTATTCACGATGCGGAGCTTGATTTTGTTTTCCTAAACCCACAACTAAGCATTTCTATATCCGAAGAATTAGATCTAATGCTGGGAAGTCAAATGACTTTCCTAAAGATCTTAGACAAATTAGAAGACATTAATCAAATTGCATTTACGCGACTTCAATGGAACTTATAGGGATTCGTTTAAAAACGAATTGTACCGGTGCATAGCCTCTTCTATTTCAAGCTCACTAGCTGTTTTATTGTAATCTGCATGGCCAATTTTGCTCAATAAAGTAAAGTTAATTTGAGCTTCTTCATTTTTCTTATCATGACGCATCCATTCGATGGTATTGTTAAATTTCGATTCTGAAATAGGTCTTAATTCAAATACGCTCTTTAATCTTTCTAAAATCTGGGTACATGTTTCCTTTTTTAAACCATTGATCATTTCAGACAGTAGCGTCTCTACAGCCAAACCAATAGCTACAGCTTCACCGTGTAATAAATCTAGCTTTTCCTCTAAGGCTTCACTCTCCAATGCATGGCCAATTGTATGTCCAAAATTAAGTGTTTTTCGTAGCCCTTTTTCTTCCCAATCTTGCAAAACAATTTTGTTTTTAAGTTCAACGGACTTCTGAACTAAGGCATTCAAAAATTCTTCATTTTTCAAATCCAATCCAGCTAAAAAATCCCAGTACTGTGCATCGGCAATTAAGGCGTGTTTAAAAACCTCTGCCAAACCACTTAGCCAATGTCTTTCGGGTAAAGTTTTTAAGAATTCGGTATCTACTAAAACAATATCTGGGTTGTTAAAAAGGCCGATTTGATTTTTATGCGCCCCTAAATCTACAGCTAGTTTTCCTCCTATTGAAGCATCTACTTGGGCTAAAAGTGTGGTTGGAATATGAAAAAACTTAATTCCTCTTTTGTAAAGAGACGCAATCATACCGCCCATATCGCAAACAACACCGCCTCCTAAATTTACAATTATCGATTTCCGATCTGCTTTAGATTCTCCAATTGTTTGCCAAACTTCATTACAAATTGCTATGGTTTTATTCTGTTCTCCAGATTCTATTTCTATCAATTCGGACCCAATTAGCATAGGTACATGCTCTATAAGGTGAGGCAAACAATAGCGTGAAGAGTTTTCGTCGCAAAAAATAAATAGGTTGGAATATTGACCCTCGAAGTCTTCTAGGATAGAATTAAATTCTTGCAAAACATCCTTGCCAATATAAACCGAGTAATTATCAGATTTTATTTCCACAACTCTAAAGTTAATTAGTAAAAAACAAAGATATAAAAGCTATTTCTATCGACTCAAATAGCTTGCTATTTTATTTATATTTGCAAAACTAAAGTGAAAATATGGTATCGTTTAACAATACAGAAATTGCCTTTCGATCAAAATCGAACATCAAACTAAAAAAAGCCTACTTTTTATTTAAAGTAATGGCTAAGCCTGCTTTGGCATCTATCGGAGGTAAATTATCTAAAATTGCTTTCGCTTTGCATCTGCCTATTGGCGGAATTATAAGAAACACTGTTTTTGAGCAATTTTGCGGTGGAGAAAGCATTGAGCAATGTGCTGTTAAAATTAAAGAACTGTCCGACTCCAATATTAAGACAATATTAGATTATTCGGTGGAGGGAAAGAATTCTGAGAAAGATTTTAACCGAACTATGAAGCAAACTTTAGCGTCCTTAGATTTTGCTTCTAAAAACAAAAACATTCCTTTTGCCGTTTTTAAAATAACTGGACTTGCTCGATTTGAACTCTTGGAAAAAATAAATTTTGGCAAGGAATTAAGCGAAACAGAACAACAAGAATACGACAGAGCTTTTCACCGCATTAATAAAATATGCAAAAAGGCAGCTCAATATAAAATCCCTGTTATGGTTGATGCTGAAGAAAGCTGGATACAGGATGCAATTGATGGAATTGTAACGCACATGATGACTGCCTATAATAAAGAAACTGCCATTGTATTTAACACGCTTCAAATGTACCGTCACGATCGTTTAGACTATTTTAAAAGCGTACATGAGGATTCTAAAAACAATGGATATTACCTAGGTATGAAAATAGTGAGGGGAGCTTATATGGAAAAAGAAAACCTCCGAGCAATTGAGAAAGGCTACCCTAGTCCAATACAAGCAACTAAAGCTTTGTGCGACAAAGATTACGATTTGGCCTTAGAATATGCCTGCGAGAATATTCATGGAATTTCAATTTGTGCTGGAACCCATAATGAAGAAAGCTCTAAGTATTTAATGGATTTGATTAAGCTTCATAAAATAGCTAAAAGCGATGCTAAAATTTATTTTGCTCAATTACTAGGTATGAGCGATCATATAAGCTATAATTTAGCAAACGATGCATACAATACAGTAAAGTATGTACCCTACGGGCCGGTAAAAGATGTGTTGCCCTACTTAATTCGTAGAGCAGAAGAAAACACTTCGATAGCGGGACAAACGGGTAGAGAGTTAAATTTGATTGCACTAGAAATTAAACGAAGAAAAGAAAGCAAGTAAATAACTTAGGTCAACGGCAACACGAGTTAATCACAAATACAGGAGCTAGATTCTATACTTAATACGTTTGACAAACTGTCGCAATCATCTAACGTAAAGCTTCTATAAGATTGCTGATCTACTTCGATACGATAGGTTCTACACATTCCATCTACATCACTGGCAGTAAAATCAACATCTAAATCGCCGTCTTTAAAAACTTTTTCGAAGGAGCTCGCATTTAAACCTAAGCAGTTTAGCTGACACATTGCTTTTTCCGAAATACTAAAATTTTGGTTGCGTAAATGCTTTACAGTTCTGGCATTTGGAAGGTAAGAAAAGTCTAGGTCTCTATCGCCAAAAAAAAACATAGAGGCTACAATCCCAAAGCCTACTCCAACCAGGTACAATAAAATTCTTCTTAACATGCTCTTAAATTTAAAGACCCAAAAGTAGTCTTATTTCTTTGTAAGGCAATTCAAACCAGCTACCAATACCTTTGTTTGTAATTATTCCGTTGTAAACATATACGCCTCCTCTAATATTATTCGATCTCAAGAGCATTCCTTGAATTCCTCCCCCATCTCCAACTTTTAATAAAATAGGTGCCAGTACATTACTTAAAGAAAAAGATGCCGTTTTTGAAGAACGAGAAGCAATATTGGGAACGCAATAATGAATAACATCGTGTTTGAGGAATGTTGGGTTTTCGTGGTTGGTAATTTCAGAGGTTTCAAAACATCCTCCCTGATCAATACTAACATCTACGATTACAGATTTTGGTTTCATAAGTTGAACCATTTCTTCGCTAATTACACAGGGAGTTCTCCCATTCTCTGCACCTAAAGCACCAATGGCAACATCGGCTCTTTTTAATGCTTTTTCTAATACTTTTGGTTGTAAAATTGAGGTAGCAACTCTTAAATTCAATTCGTTTTGAATTCTTCTTAAACGGGCTATAGAATTGTCGAATACTTTTACCGAAGCACCCAAGGCCATTGCAGAACGCGCAGCATATTCTGCTACCGTTCCGGCTCCAATAATAACAATTTGCGTTGGACTTACGCCAGCTATCCCACCCATTAACATGCCTTTACCTCCGGCAGAAGTGCTCAATAATTCCGCAGCTATTAGTATAGATGAGGTTCCTGCAATCTCGCTCATGGAGCGCACAATTGGAAACGAACCTGTTTCGTCTTGTATATAATCGAAGGCTACAGCTGTAACCTTCTTTTCCATTAGTTTCTTAAAATAGGCCGCTGTTTGAGTTTTTAGTTGAAGTGCTGAGATTAAACACTGATTGTGCTTAAAGTAATCTAGTTCTGCAAGTGTAGGTGGTTCAACCTTGAGAATAATATCAGCCTGATACACCTCTTTTACGTCGTAACAAATTTTTGCACCAGAGTCGCTGTACTCTTTGTCGGTAAAAGAACTCGAGAGCCCTGCATTTGTTTCAATATAAACCTTATGTCCGTTACTTACCAAGAGGTTTACAGCTCCTGGCACTAAAGGAATCCTATGCTCCTGAAAAGCACTTTCATTTGGTATTCCAATAAACAAAGCTTGATTTTTAGTTTCCAGCTCAAGCATTTCTGGCTGAGGCATTAAAAACTCTTCGTGTAAAAAACTTAATATTTCAGGCTTGCTCATAGTACGAAATTAGATTCTTCAATGGTAAATATACGTTTATTAGAATCGGTCTCGATATGAATTTTTAAGAGGTGACCAGGCAAGAGATTTTCAATCTTTTCTGGCCATTCAATAAAATTATAAGCTTCGGAATAAAAATACTCTTCATAGCCCATATCATAAGCTTCCTGCTCTTTGTTTATTCTATAAAAATCAAAGTGATAAACACATTGTTTGTTCTTTGCTTCATATTGGTTAACAATAGAATACGTTGGGCTGCTTATCTCTCTTGAATTTACCCCTAAACACTCACATAAAGCTTTTATAAAAGTAGTTTTTCCTACACCCATTTTTCCGTAAAAAGCAATCGTTTTACAGGAATACTCTTTTACTATTCGAGCGGCTATTTCAGGTAAATCTTCTAAAGAATTTGCAGTTATTTTCATTTATTTTGAGGACAATCGAACAAAAGGACAAATCATTTCTTCCAAAGAAATCCCTCCATGCTGATAGGTATCTTTAAAGTATTTTACAAAATGATTGTAATTATTCGGGTAGGTTAAAAATAGATTTTCTTTTGCGAATATATAACTTGAGGATAGGTTTGCAGCAGGTAAAAAATAGTGTTCTGGATTTTCTACAACCATCACATCTTTTTCTTGGTACTGAAGTCTTTTACCCGTTTTATACCTCAAATTGGATGAGGTTTCTCTATCGCCAATTACCTTAGAGGGCGAACCAACATTTATAGTACCATGGTCTGTAGTAAGAAATAAATCTGATCCAGACTCAGAAATTTTCTTTAGCATTTCTAATAAAGAGGAGTTTTCGAACCAGGTTTTGGTTAGTGCTCTGTATGATTTATCTGTACCAGCTAATTCTCGAATCATGTCCATTTCTGTTTTGGCATGCGAAAGCATATCTACAAAATTATAAACAATCACATTTAAATCATTTTTTAACAGATTACTAAATTGATTTACCAAACGCTCGCCATACTGTCTTTGAACTACTTTATGGTAGGTGTGTTTTTTATCTCCTAAACCAAGTCTTTGCAGTTGGTCTTCTAAAAATTCGGCTTCGTGTAAATTCTTACCACCTTCTTCATGGTCATTTTTCCATAAATGAGGAAAGCGTTTAGAGATGGCTAAAGGCGTTAAACCAGAAAATATAGCATTTCTAGAATACTGTGTTGCGGTTGGTAAAATGCTGCAAAAACTAGACTCTTCCTCCACCTTAAACCACTCTTCAATTACAGGTTGTAGTACCTTCCATTGGTCGTACCGCAAATTATCTATTAAAATAAAAAAACTGGGCTTGCTTTGCTTTAAATGGGGAAATACTTTTTCTTTTAGAAGGGTATGAGACAAAACAGGCTTGTCATCACTCTCTTTCAACCAAGATTCGTAATTATTTTTTACGTATTTAAAAAATAAAGAATTGGCCTCGCTCTTTTGCATTTCCAGTATTTCTACCATACCAGAGGCATCAATTTTATCTAACTCAACCTCCCAATGTACTAATTTCAAATAAATCTCTTCCCAATCTTTCAAACTTCTAACATCCATTAAGGCAAGGCTAATTTCCCTAAACTCTTTTTGATATTTTGACGTAATAAATTGATTTACAAGACGTTTAGAGTCTAGATTCTTTTTTAGAGACAGTAGTATTTGATTTGGATTTACGGGCTTTATAAGGTAATCTGAGATCTTAGAGCCCAAGGCTTCCTCCATAATGTACTCTTCTTCACTTTTGGTTATCATCACAACAGGAATAGAATATTGATCGTGAATTCTATTGAGAGTTTCTAAACCGGAGATCCCGGGCATATTTTCATCGAGAAAAATAATATCAAAATCAGATTTTGCAATCATTTCCAGAGCATCTTCTCCATTGTTAGCAGTAGTTAAATCGTAACCTTTACTTTCTAAAAACAATACATGAGGTCGTAAAAGATCAATCTCATCATCCACCCAAAGGATTCTTACTTTTTCCATAGATATTTAGTACTTTAGTTTTTTTAAAAACGTGATTAAAATTAATAAAATTGGAGCCCATAACCACGAATAAACACAAAATTCTTAACGACCCAATTTATGGGTTTACTACGATACCTAACGATCTTATTTTCGATCTTATAGAACACCCTTATTACCAAAGACTTCGAAGAATAACTCAATTGGGACTCACCTATTTGGTTTACCCTGGGGCCTACCATACTCGGTTTCATCATGCACTAGGAGCTATGCATCTAATGCAAAAAGCCATAAAAACATTGCAATCTAAAGGTCATGAAATTTGCCCGGAGGAAGAAACTGCAGTCCTGGTTGCTATATTACTTCATGACATAGGACACGGACCTTTTTCTCATGCATTAGAGCATAGCATCGTTAGTGGAGTAAATCATGAGCACATTTCCTTAATGATTATGGATAAGCTAAACGATGAATTTGATGGTAAATTGTCGTTAGCAATTCAAATTTTTAAAAATAAACATCCAAAGCTATTCTTACACCAACTAATTTCTAGCCAACTAGACGTAGATAGACTTGATTACTTGAAAAGAGATAGCTTTTACTCAGGCGTTTCTGAAGGAGTTATCAACTCAGATCGATTAATTAGCATGTTTAACATAAGCAAAGGCGAATTGGTTGTTGATGCTAAAGCAATTTATTCTGTAGAGAAGTTTATTATAGCTCGAAGGCTTATGTACTGGCAAGTGTATTTACATAAAGCCGTTTTATCTGCCGAATTTACTTTAGTAGAAATTTTAAAAAGAGCTAAATATTTAGTTCAAAAAGGAGAAGACCTCTTCAGTACATCTGCATTAAAAGAGTTCTTACTAAAAAATCATTCTCTGGACGATTTCAGTTCTAATCCGTTCTTACTCGACACATTTTGTCAGTTAGATGATTTTGACATCATGACATCTGTTAAAGAATGGATGCACAGCAAGGACCCAGTACTCTCTTTGTTGAGTCAGAAAATTATAAAAAGAAAGTTATTAAAAATAGAACTTCAAGACCATGCTTTTGAAGACGCCTACGTCTTGGCGATTCAAAAAAAAACAGAAGAAAAATTAGGCTTAAATCCGAGTGAGAGCAAGCATTTAGTGTTTACGAATAAAATTGACAACAAAGCCTACAATCCAAAAAAAGACAAAATCAATTTACTTTATAAAAACGGAGATATTGTTGATATAGCCGAGGCTGCAGACCAACTGAATATATCTGTTTTAGCAAAAACAGTTACTAAGTATTTTCTGTGTTACCCAAAAGAGTCTGTCCTCTAGAAAATTTGTATTTTAGCGCCGTATGAAATTTACTGCAAAACAAATAGCAGAAATGCTTAACGGTGTTGTTGAAGGCGATGCTAATGTGATTTTGAATCAACTTACAAAAATTGAAGAAGGTGTAGCAAACTCTCTTTCTTTTTTGGCAAATTCAAAATACATCGACTACTTATACACTACAAAATCATCAGTAGTTATAGTTAACAACACTTTTGTTGCCGAAAAAACTTTTGCAACAACCTTAATTAGAGTTGATGATGCCTATGCTTCATTTGCAAAATTAATGCGTATTGCGGATAGTTTACAAAAGGAAAAAATTGGAATCGAAATCCCTAGTTACATTCACCACAGCTCACCGATAGGAAAAGATAATTATATAGGCGCATTTGCCTATATAGGAAAGAATGTAAAGCTTGGTGACAAGGTGAAAATTTATCCTAATTGTTACATAGGCGATCATGTAGAAATTGGAGACAATTGCACTATTTATGCTGGTGTAAACATATACGAAAACTGCGAAATTTCTAAAAACACTACAATACATGCAGGCGCTGTAATTGGTTCTGATGGATTTGGTTTTGCTCCTAACACAGGACAATCCTATGACAAAATACCTCAAATAGGTAATGTACAAATAAAAGAAGGTGTAGAAATTGGTGCAAATACTTGTATTGATAGAGCTACCATGGGATCCACCATTATACACAAAGGAGTAAAGTTAGACAACCTAATTCAAATTGCACATAACGTAGAGATTGGAGAAAACACAGTCATTGCATCGCAAACAGCAATTGCTGGATCCAGTAAAGTAGGAAGTAATTGCATGATAGGAGGTCAGGTAGCCATTGCAGGACATCTCAATGTAGCAAATCATGTAAAAGTTGCAGGAAAAACTGGCATTGCGTCAGATGTGAAAATTGAAGGTAAAATACTTCAAGGACCCCTAGCATTTGACATAAAAGACTTTCAAAGATCTTACATATACTTTAAAAAACTGCCTAAATTAGTTAATCGAATAGAAAACTTAGAAAAACAGCTTAATAAATAATAGATGGATCAGCAACACAGCATAAAACACAAGGTTAGCATTAGTGGTATCGGGCTTCATACAGGAAAAGAAGTAACCCTCACTTTTATGCCTGCACCTGTAAATCATGGCATATGCTTTAAAAGAATAGACCTTGAAGGACAACCTTTGATTGAAGCAGATGTAAAGTATGTTACCGAAACAGAACGTGGAACTACGCTCGATAAAAAAGGCGCAAAATTACAAACCATAGAACACGTTCTTGCAGCTTGTACAGGTTTAAAAATTGACAACCTACTGATAGAATTAAACGCAGAAGAGCCTCCTATTTTAGACGGCAGTTCAATTCAGTTTACAAAGGCATTAAAAGAGGCCATTCCTATTGCACAAAATGCAATGCGGAAATACTTTATAGTTCGAGAGGAAATTTGTTACGAAGATCCAGAAACAGGGATTAAAATTCAAGCTTTTCCGGCAGATGATTACAGTATAACTGTTAGTATAGATTACGATTCTAAAGTATTAGGTTTTCAAGAAACAACCTTAAAATCGCTTGATGATTTCGAAAAAGAATATGCAGATGCACGAACATTTTGTTTTCTTCACGAACTTGAATTATTACTTAAACACGGACTCATAAAGGGAGGAGACTTAAGTAACGCAATTGTTTATGTTGAGAATAAAGTAGAAGAAAGCGAACTCGAAAGATTGGCCTCAGTTTTCAATAAGGAATCCATAGGTGTTTGTAAAGACGGCTATTTAAACAACCTTTCTCTAAGATACGAAGACGAGGCAGCACGACATAAATTACTAGATGTAGTTGGCGACTTAACTCTTATTGGAACACCTATAAAAGGACGTATTATTGCTCACAAACCAGGTCATGGACCAAACACTTCATTTGCTAAGATTATGAAAGAAGTAATTAAGAAACAGAAGAATTTGCCACCCCATTATGATCAAAACGCGAAACCAGTGATGGACATCCACCAAATTATGGATACGCTGCCACATAGGCCGCCTTTTTTGTTGGTCGATAAAATTTTAGAATTAGGAGGAAGTCGTGTTGTTGGTCTTAAGAATGTGACCATGAACGAAGACTTTTTCAACGGTCATTTCCCTGGCGCACCAGTAATGCCAGGAGTATTACAGATTGAAGCCATGGCACAAGTAGGTGGTATTCTCATTTTAAATACAGTACCAGATCCAGAAAACTACCTTACCTATTTCATGAAGATTGACAAGGTTAAGTTTAAACATAAAGTTTTACCTGGTGACACTTTAATATTTGAGTTAGAGTTAGTAAGTCCAATAAGAAGAGGTATATGCCACATGTATGGCCGTGCATTTGTTGGGAGCAAAATTGTAATGGAAGGCGAATTAATGGCTCAAATAGCTAAAAAAAACTAATATGAATCAACCCTTAGCATACATCCACCCAGAGGCAAAAATAGCCCAAAATGTAGTAATAGAACCGTTTACTACGATCAATAAAAACGTTGAAATTGGAGAAGGATCTTGGATTGGCTCTAACGTAACGATAATGGAAGGGGCTCGTATTGGAAAAAATTGTAGAATCTTTCCTGGAGCCGTAATTTCAGCAATCCCTCAAGATTTAAAGTTTGGTGGAGAAGACAGCCTTGTTATCATAGGAAACAACACAACTATTCGCGAGTGCGTAACGATTAATAGAGGTACAGATGCATCTGGTAAAACAGTTGTTGGAGACCACTGCTTGCTAATGGCCTATGCACATGTTGCACACGATTGCATTATAGGAAACCATTGTATTATAGTAAATAATGTAGCTATTGGAGGGCATGTAACCCTTGGCGATTACGCTATTTTAGGTGGTTTATCTGCCGTGCATCAATTTGTAACTATTGGAGCTCATGCAATGATATCAGGTGGATCCTTAGTTCGAAAAGATATTCCTCCTTACGTAAAAGCTGCTAAAGAGCCTGTCTCGTTTGTAGGAATAAATTCTATTGGCTTAAGAAGAAGAGGCTTTACTTCTGAGAAAATTGGAGAAATTCAAAATATATACCGTCAACTATTTCAGTCTGAAAACAACATAACTCAGGCACTAGAAGTTATTGACACTGATTTTCCGGCAAGTAAAGAACGCGATGAGATTACTTCTTTTATACGCTCCTCTCAAAGGGGAATTATGAAAGGTTATTCTTCTAAATAAGTGAGTTTAAAACTCACAAATATTGGTAAGAAATTTAAGAAAGATTGGGTTTTTAGAAACGTTAATTTTGAATTTGAAACACCCGGAACTTACGTGATAAAGGGATCTAATGGCTCGGGAAAATCCACATTACTAAAACTCGTTTCTGGTTTCTTAACTCCAACAGAAGGACTCGTAGAACTTAAAATTAAAGCAGACCTAATAGAGAGTGAAGCATGGCCAGAGCACATTACGTATGCTGCACCCTATTTTGAATTATTAGAAGACATGTTCTTAGATGAATTTATAGACTTTTACACAAAATTCAAACCTTTAAGAACCAACACCTCTAAAGAAGATTTACTGCAAATTGCTTATTTAGCAGAGTCAAAAAACAAGCAACTGAAGAATTTTTCTTCGGGAATGAAACAAAGACTTCGATTGGCGTTGGCCTGGCTAAGCCAATCGAGTATTATACTTTTAGATGAACCCACTTCTAACCTAGATAAAAAGGGAGTAGAATGGTACAAATCTCTAGCAAAAGAATACGGAAAAGACAAATTAATAATTGTTTGCTCTAACAACATAGAAGACGAATACTTTTTTTGTGAACACAGTCTTAACATTGAAGACTTTAAAACATGGAAAGCATCAAATTAAATTAATACCTTGGACACTTAAATTTCCACTATGGCAAGTACATCAGACATAAAAAACGGACTGTGCATTAAACACAACCACGATCTATTTAAGATTATAGAATTTCTTCATGTAAAACCAGGAAAAGGACCTGCTTTTGTGAGGACTAAACTTAGAAGTTTAACCACAGGAAAAGTACTGGACAACACCTTCCCTTCAGGCTCCAAAATTGAAGCTGTGCGAGTTGAAACTAGAAAATACCAATACCTTTACCCAGAAGATACAGGATTTCATTTTATGCATACCGAAACATTCGAACAAATTTTCTTAGAGAAAACAATTGTTGGAGGTTATCGATTTATGAAAGAGGGAGAAATAGTTGAAGTTGTATTTGATGCAGATGAAGAAAACCCACTTACATGTGATGTGCCTTCTTCCGTTGTTCTAGAGGTTACTTATACAGAACCTGGAGAGAAAGGAAATACAGCTACTAATGCTCATAAACCAGCAACAGTAGAAACAGGTGCAGAAGTAAACGTTCCTTTGTTTATTAACGAAGGAGACAAAATTAAAATTGACACCGTAAAAGGTGCCTACCAAGAAAGGGTTAAATCTTAATACATTTATTAAACTAAAAAAGGGCGCTAAGGCGTTCTTTTTTAGTTTAATACAGTGTTTTTGTGTTTATCATCTAATACAACAATTATAGCTATAAAAGCCCAAATTGGAACTGATGCCTTATCCATTTCTAAAAAATTATTTAAAAGAGCGTGTGTAAAATAAGTCGTTAAACCTAAAATACATGCCATAAGAATCCATTTCTCTTGTGCATCTTCAAGATTAGGGTACAATTTAATCGCCTTGGTAAATACCACAGCTATCATAGCTAAAAAGATTACTAAACCTGGCCAGCCTGTTTCGGCAAGCATACTAAGGTACTCACTGTGTGCATTGCCCATATTACCAGAATTGGTGCTAATAATGGTTTTTTCGTAATAGTTCTGGTATGGTGCATAGTTAAACTGATAGGTACCTGCTCCCCAACCTAAAATTGGTCTTTCTTCGTATAAACGAATTGCTGATTTCCATCTATTTATTCGTTCTAAGTTGGAAGCATCTGTACTTACATTTGACATAGAAGAAATGTGCTCAGTAAAACTGTCCGAAGAATCTTGACTGTTTTTTTCGAGCGCCATTAAAATATCGGTTTGAAAGAGGAAAATAAAACCGGCTAAAAAAGTGAAAACTGTGAGTAGTAGTGAAAATTTTATTCTGAATTTAATTAGTGCATAAACTACTAAAGCAACTAGTAAACTTAACCAAGCAGCTCTAGTATAAGAGAGAATTGTAGCTGCAATTAAAACCATCAATACAATTGTAAAAAAAAGACTCCTCTTATCTTTATGGCACCATTTACTCATGTAAAATGCAAAGGGAAGCAATAATGCTAAAGCCATTCCATACGAAGTATGATCTTTAAAAAATGGCGTCATCACCCAGTGTGCTGCTTCGTGCTCAAAGCCCCTAGTTGCATGGGTTAAAATAGTATAAATAGCAACAAGAAAAAGTCCTAACAAATAAGCTTTTACAAATTTATGTATGTTCTTTTTTTCTTGAAACCAAGCAAATCCTAAAACATAAAAACTACTAATAAACCATAAACGAGTAATGAGCAACTTAATAGAAACAGAGGGGAGTGAGCTACTTAAGGAAGTAATAAAGAGCCAAGCTAAGTAAACAATAATTGCAATGGAGATTGGATGGCTGTACAAACCTTTAAAGAGTTTTTTGTCGCTAAACATTTTAAGCCAAGCAATAATCATTAAGCCAAACAATAAGGGCTCTGTTGGAAGAGCCATTTCTACACCAATAGGATTGTTAATTCCCAGCTCTTTTAAACTCGTAGACATAGGAGTTAAAAATGCAACCAAAGTTAGCAATAAATCGACTCTTAGTATTGCCATAGAAATAACCCCAACTAATAATGGTAAGAGTATTCCCCAGTACTTTTCTTCAGAAATTAGGTAGGTATTCGAAACTACAAAAAGTGAAACGAAAAATACAACTAAAACTTGGCTGTTATTTTTAGTCAATGTTCGCTGTTAAAATGGTCTGACGAATGTAAAGTGAGATCAATGTTAAGATAAAAGTACTCAAACCAGAAAACAAAACGATTAGCCATCTTATAGGGTAAGATTTCTTATCGGCGGGAAAAGCTTTGTTTATTACAAATCTATTTGTTAAATCTGAATCTAATTCGATGCTTATGTTTTCTTTTTCTAATCTTATGAGACTTAATTGTTCTTGTACCAATTCTAGTTCTTCAAATAATCTAAAATAATCACCTCCATATTGAATCAAAGTATTGAATTCATTTTTAATTGCTTTTGCTCCCGAGGTATTTCCTTTAGATAAAGCTTGAGCATAATATTCTGTTAATCTTTCTGCTTGCAAAGAAACATCTAAAATCCCATGGGCTCTCAGCCGCTCAAGGGAATCGTGAATAGAAAAAAATCGTTTAGACAAGCTTTCGTCTCTACTTTCTAGAATAACCAAAGCTTGTTGTGCTCTTTCTTGTTTTACTCTTTTAATTACTACATCAATATGGTCTACTACCCTATTGCACATCGCTGCAGCAAGCTGTGGATCCTTGTCTAAAACATCTAATTTAATAGACATTAATTCTGTTCTTTTAAAATTAAAATGTTCCATAAAAGCTAAGTTCATCCATGTTTTAGAATGCACATCGTTCGGATTAATCTCGTAATGTGTATACAAATCAAATTCCTCTATAATAAAGGCCCGCATTTCATTAGAATTCAGAATTTGTAGTAAGCGCTCTGCTTCAAGCTCTTCTCCAAACTCCAAAACATCTTTTCTGTAAGGATTGTGCTCGGTAAACAAAGCTTGAGAAATGGAATTTGTAGTAGTGGGATATATAATAGAAGTTGACTTAAACTTCGGTGTTATTATAAGTGATGAAGAAAATACGGCCGCAAGGACGATAGAAACTAGCGTAAATAATACCAGGGGGGTTCTCCACTTGAATAAATCAACAATTAGATTTCCAGAATTTGACAAGGATGGTTTGCTCATGGTTAGATTTTATTAATAAACTAGGCAAATATACAAACTATTCAACAGTTTTACACAGCTATAAATGCCTAGAATGGTCTAGTTATTTTTATTCATTTCTGATTATACTTAGCATTCTACGTAAAGGAATCATTCGAATGCTGAGTGCAAACATGAATGAAAGAATAACAAAAAACACTAAAGCTACCGTCCAGTTAAGAATATACAAATGCGTGTAGAAGGCAATTACAAATACACCTAAAACAAATAGAGAAAATTGTGCAATGCTCCTAAAAGAACTTTTGAAGTTAAATCTTCTTTTTGAAATAATAATTTGGACGATGGAAACAATAATTTGAGTAATTAAACTAGCTACAGCGGCTCCAAGAGCTTGCCACCTAGGTATAAACAAGAGGTTTAAACAAATGTTTACCACTACGGCAGATCCAGCCAAAATGTTAAGCGTTTTCAGCTCGCCATTGGCTGTTAAAAGCGTGCCAAATACATAGGTGGTAGCTATACATACAAAACAAAACATAAGAACTGAGAAAAGGGCTACAGATTGAGTTCCGATAGAATCATACCGCCAATTTAAGATCTCATCGCCAAACTGAAAACACATGATACTAAGAATAATTGCACCAGAAAATATTATTTTAAAAGATATGTCGACAATACCGACCAAACTTTGATTGGCTTTTATCATTTTAGAGAAAATGGGTAGTAATAATACGGCAAATAAATACGCAACCATATTTCCTGCTTCAAAAAAACGATAAGCCTGTGCATAATAACCCGCTTGTTTGCTACCATCCTCAAGCATCTTTTGAAGCATTACAGAATCGCTTCTGTAATAAAAAGACATAAACAACACCAGTAATGCATAGGGTAAACTTTGCTTTATAATTGCTAAAGAAAATAAATTGTCAAATTTTATTTTAACAAAAGCAGATTGTTTCCAAACCCAATATAAAGCCAACAATAGCGTAATACCATAAGATACCGTTTGTGCGTATATAAACCACTCTATCTTAAAAGGCTGGTCGGTTAAGTTTCCCCACAATAAAACAGAACAAATAAGAATCATCAAAAATCGATCTAAAACAGAAACGATACTGTCTTTAACAAACAATTGTAAGCCGCTTAAATTTGACCTTAAATACATGACAACTGCCACAATACTCTGATTTAAAGTTAAAAGTAAAAGGAGTTTTAATGCATAATCGGAGTAACCCCAAACCATTCCTATAATTACAGTAAATAATATGTATAGACCTACTAAGAGGAGTTTTAATGCAATAAGTCTTGAAAAATATTTAGAGAGCAGGTGTTCGTTGCGTGCTAAATTAGTCGTGTTGTAATTATTTATTCCTAAATCTAAAAAAATATTAAAAAGAAAAGAGAAGTTAAATAACGTAAAATAAACCCCATAAGTTTCTGGCCCTACTCGATTAATAATTTCAGCATCTATACCCAATATATAGAATGGCTTAATTAAAAAATTAAGTACAAGTAAGAAAACTAAATTAGTGATAAACTTTTTTTGCATTTTGAAATCAAAGTTATTTTTAGTCAACGCCAAAAAAAAGACATTCGTACTTAATGTGCAACTAAAAACTCTATTTTTGTACGCTATGAGAATTGCGGTAAACACACGACTCTTGCTAAAAGGTAAATTAGAAGGTATTGGATGGTATACATTCGAGACCTTATCTAGAATTGTAAAGGCACATCCAGAGCATGAGTTTTATTTCATTTTTGATCGACCGTATGCAGAAGAATTCATTTTTGCATCAAATGTACACCCAATAGTAATTTCGCCGCCAGCAAGGCATCCCATCTTATGGTATATTTGGTTTGAGTTGAGTCTACCAAAATTACTTACCAAACTTCAAATAGATTTATTTTTATCGCCTGACGGATTTTTAGCGCTTGCCAGTAAAATTCCATCTATTGCAGTAATTCACGACATCAACTTCGAACATTACCCCAAAGATTTAAAAAAAAGTCACGGTCTATTTTACAGATATTTTTTTAAGAAATACGCTCAAAAAGCAACTAGAATAGTAACTGTTTCGGAATATTCTAAAAATGATATTTCAAATATTTATGCTGTAGACAAAAGCAAAATTGATGTAAGCCTAAATGGAGTAAATCCTTTTTTTCATCCAATTGGAACAACAGATCAAATAAATGTTCGAAAACAATACAGCAACGGAAATGACTTTTTCCTTTTTGTGGGCGCACTTCATCCTCGAAAAAATATAAAACGACTCTTGCTTGCCTTTGATCTTTTTAAGAATGAAACAAACTCAACTAACAAGCTACTTATTGTTGGGGCAAAAATGTGGTGGAACAAAGAGTTAAAGAATACTTTTGAGAACTTAGAACATAAAAATGAGGTCATTTTTACGGGCAGAAAATCGTCCGAAGAATTACAATTACTCTATGCAGCTGCTCAAGCACTTTGTTTTGTTCCTTATTTCGAGGGTTTTGGAATACCTATTATTGAAGCTATGAAGTGTGGTTGCCCTGTAATTACAGCTAACTGTACTGCCATGCCCGAGGTGTCTGGAGATGCAGCCTTGCTGGTAAACCCATTTAAGATTAGTGAAATTGCAAATGCAATGATTAAAATTGAAAACGACAATAATTTAAGAGCAGAACTGTCGGAAAAGGGACTGATACATTCTCAAAACTTTAGCTGGGACTCTACTGCAAAAGCTTTGTGGAATAGCCTCGCAAAAGTGCTTAACGAATGTTAGAAGCTTATTTACATAAAGAAGACATAGAAATTGGTTGCGACGAAGCAGGTAGAGGTTGTTTGGCTGGGCCAGTAGTTGCCGCAGCTGTAATCTTACCCAAGAATTTTAAACATCCACTACTAAACGACTCAAAACAAGTAAACGAAAAAAAAAGAGAGCTCCTAAAATCAATTATTGAGGAACATGCAGTTGCTTTTGCTGTAGGAATTGTAAGTCATACAGAAATTGATGAAATCAATATTTTAAATGCCTCCTTTTTGGCCATGCACAGAGCTTTAGATCAAATCAAAAAACCGTTTAAACACATACTGGTAGATGGAAATAGATTTAAAAAATACCGCGAAGTAAATCATCATTGCATTATCAAGGGAGATGGGAAATACTTAAACATAGCAGCGGCTTCTATTTTAGCTAAGACGTATAGAGATCAAATTATGAAAGAATTGGATGCTGAGTTTCCTGATTATTTATGGAGACAAAACAAAGGATATCCTACAAAAGCTCATAGAGAAGCAATTAAGGTGTTTGGCGTAAACATAAATCATCGGATGAGCTTTAGGCTTCTGCCCGAGCAATTAAGCCTAAACTTAAAGTAACTCTTTTGGGAGATCCTTAACCAAATGCTGAAACTTGACTTTAATTTAAATACAAGATTCTATTTTTAAAGAGTACATTTAAACCATGCAAAAACTCGTCATACTCTCCCTAATATTCTGTAGTCTATTCTCTTGCAAACAAGAGGATTATAAAACAAGCGACTCGATACATGCAATTCCATTAGATGCTGCTATAATTATAGAGAGTAACAATGTATCAAAAAGCATACAAAAACTTTCCGAAAGTTCCTTCTGGGAAACCCTGAGTAGTGAAACCTCAATAAGTGAAGCACACAACAGTATTTTTACTTTAGATTCGAATTTGGCAAGCTATGCATCTGGCTTAACAAGTATGAATCCTGTTTTTTTATCACTGCATCTAACAGGTGCAAAATCTTTCGACTGGTTAATTATTAGTGCCACAAAAAATCAAGAGCAAAAAATACAACTTTTAGAAATTGGATTAGCCAGCTTTACTAAAACCAAAAACCATACTTATATTGATGCGGAAATAACGGAAGTATTACTAGAAGAAACAACTATTTATTACGCCAAACATAGAGGTTTATTAATGGTTAGCGAGGAGAAAATACTGATTGAAGATGCGATTAGACAGTTAAAAACACCTAATAATTTTACTAAAAAACTGGAGTTTAATACTATTTACAACTCTGCAAATAAAAAAGAGAACTTTAACCTTTATCTAAATACTAAAAATTTCGACAGAATAAGTAAGGCCTTTTTCAAGAGTAGTACATCCATAGTACGCCAAGCAGAATGGATGCAATGGGACATAGAGCTTTCTGATAAAGGAATTCTTTTTAGCGGAATTAGCTTAAGCCATGACTCGCTGGCTCAAGAATTAAGTTTTTACCAGAGCAACGATGCACACGCTACCATAGCACCTGGTGTTCTCCCAAGAAACACAGCCCTATTTATCACAAAATCATTTGAAAATTTCCAACAATTTAAACGGAAACAAATCAACTCAAATAGCGTACAACAAAATAAATACGCTAAAAAACTGGCGGGCCTAAAAAGTGATTTACAACAAACTTTTAACTCCTGGATTGACAGTGAAATTACCTGGTTTACAGCAGAAAACAGCAGTACTATGAGCGAGGGTTTGGTTGTACATATTACAGATGAAGTTGGTGTAGAAAACTTTATAGCAGAAAGAGCCGATACGATTGTAGTTTATAGAGATGAAAACATTTACGATTGGAACGATTTAAAATACCTTTCTACAATTTGTTTCACAGAACTTAACAAAGAGCCGCAATATGCAATTGTACTAGAAGAACAACTTATTTTAAGTAGCGATTTATCTTTATTAAAAAACATACTTAACGATTTTAAATCTGGATTAAGCATAGCCAAAACAGACAGCTACACCAGCTGTATGAATAAGCTAAACACAAACTCTAACTTATTCATCTTTCTACAAAACCCATCGGCACTAGAGCTTGCTCCAAAATATTTACAAACGAAATTAGCAGCCTTTGTTGGTAAATACTCCCAGGCTCTTAAACCATTTAAGGCATTTGCCATACAATTTAACGCTACTGGACCAACGTGCTACAACAATGCTTACCTACATTTTAGCAAAACAGAAACAAACCAAACACGAGCTGTTTGGACCACACAATTAGAAGCACCTATTTTATCAGAAATCAGCTTAGTAAAAAATCATTACAATCAACAATGGGAAATAGCTGTTCAAGACGAAAACTACAACCTTTACTTAATCTCTACCAAAGGAGAAGTTTTATGGACAAAGAAATTAGATGAGGCTATAATTGGAAAGCTAAACCAAATTGATGTTTTCAAAAATAAAAAGTTGCAATTACTGTTTAACACCGCTACTAAAATACATTTGATCGATCGGAAAGGAAGAAATGTTGGCAATTACCCAATAGAACTGAAACATACAACAGAGCTTCCTTTAGCTCTTTTTGATTATCAAAATCAAAGAAATTACAGGACGCTAGTTTCCTGTGGTCGATACCAGTATATGTATGATAAAAATGGGCGCGAGATAAAGGGATGGAAACTTGGCAAAACAAAAAGCAAAGCTATACAAACTGCACAACACTTTGTAGTTGCTTCTAAAGATTACATCTTACTTCCAGAGGAAAATGGGACCTTAAATATTTTAAATAGGAAAGGCGAGCAAAGAATCAAAGTGAAAGGGAAAATTGATTTTTCTGCCAACAAACTCCATGTTATTAAAGGCAATACAATTGCCGATTCTCGAATCGTAACCATAGATAAAAATGGCGTGCAACAAAACATACTTTTTGATGGCACCATAGACAATAGCATTCAATTTGAATTTGATGAAGAGATTTACTATAATTTCGATCTAGATCATCATATTATGATAGAATCTGAAAACCTAAAGGTAAATGGAGCACAGATGAATTTACTCTATTCTTTTGGACACAAACAAGTTTCGAAACCACTCATTTCTAGGTTCAAAAATGCTTTATACCTCAGTGTTACAGATTTAAAAAACGAAGAAGCTTACGTGTTTATAAGTCCAAACGAGCTCCTTGAAGGCTTTCCTGTATACGGTAAAACAGTAGGGATTTTAAGAGATTTGGACTTAGATGAAAAGTTAAATCTAATTATTGGTGGGGAGTCTGGTTTGCTTTACAATTATTCCACAGAATAATTTCTAGGCTTTCTTTTTCGTAAAAACACGCTCTGACCCACTTTTAACTGAGCCCCAATTTCAAGTCGATTTTTATGGTATAATTTTGCCAAACGTAAGCCGTGTAATTGAGCAATGCTGTATAAGGTTTCGCCCTCTTCTACTAAATGGAACTCCGTACGAGATCTGTTTTTCTTAAACTCTAGATAAACTCTATCGTTTACATCTAAGATTTTATCAGCTACTAAATCGTTAAATTCTAATAATTGCCACAACCATAAACTATGTTCTGTAGCAATAATATCGAAATTATCACCAGCATCAGCAAGTACAAATTTAAGTCCGTTTTCAGTTTTAAAAACTTTCTTTCGATGTTTTCGTTTTGGCTTTTTCACCTTTCGTTTACCAGATTTTGAGGCGGTGTCGTATTGCGCTAAATCGAAACGTTCTATTAAACTAATTAATTTTTCTGCATATTTTGGATGTGTTGCATAACCTGCTTTTTTTAAACCTTTAGCCCAAGACTTGTAATCTGTCATTTTATACTTAAAAAGAAAAGCGTAGCGGTCTCGGTTTTTCAAAAATTCTGAATGATCTCGATAGGAATCAGATACTTTTTTATACTTCCGAAAACACTCTTGCTCCTTGTCATCGTCATGGTAAACCTTTCTTCCATTCCAGCCTTTGTGGCACTTAATTCCAAAATGATTTTTGGACTTTACGGCTAGTTCAGATTTTCCATTACCCGATTCTAGAATACCTTGAGCTAAGGTAATGCTTGCCGGAATGCTATAAGTATGCATTTCTGAAATAGCCATTTTATGAAAATTCCGAATGTATTGTTCGGAGTTAGAATCTTGAGCAGATGCGTAAAACGAAACAAGCAGGCCTAGTAGAGAAAAAAATAATTTCATGTAATTTGTAGTCCTTTATTTTTAATTCGTTGGTTCATTCCTTCAATTCCTTGCAGTCCTCCTGTATGAATTAAAACTATGGAGGAACCTCTACGAAAATAGTCTTTTTTGATTAAGTCCCAAACTCCAAAAAAAAGCTTTCCTGTATAAACAGGGTCTAAAGGAATGTTATGGTTTTGCTTAAATAAGTTCATAAAATCAATAAGACTTGCATTTACTTTTGCATAACCTCCAAAATGGTAGTCTAAGTTAAATTCCCATTGCGAGCTTCTTGTATATTTCCCAATCTCTTCGCTCAAAAAATGAGCTCCTTTAAGGGCCGGAAAACCAAGCGCTCTCTGATGCGGCTTAAGAGAATTAATAATTCCCGAGAGGGTTCCTCCTGTTCCGCAAGAACAACATACAATGTCAAAATCAAATTTTAGTTTCGACACAATTTCTTCGCAGCCCTTAACAGCCAGATGGTTTGTGCCGCCTTCCGGAAGTAAATAATATTCTTTTTCTTTAGCTAATAAAGAATTTAAAAAAACAGCTTCATCTTTAAGCTTATAAGAACTACGCTCTAAATATCGAATTTCCATACCACAAGAGCGCGCATAACTAATAGAAGGATTTAAGGGGAAATGTTCTTCGCCCCTAATAAAACCTATCGTTTTAAATCCAAACTGTTTACCAACTGCCGCAGTTGCTACTATATGATTAGAATAGGCACCACCAAAAGTAATTAATGTAGTGCATTTTTGTTGTTTTGCAGCTTGAATATTGTAATACAATTTTCGCCATTTATTTCCAGAAATGTAAGGATGTATCAAATCTTCGCGAACTACAAAAACACGAATGTTTTTGTCAGAAATTAAAGAATCAGATATTTCTTGTACAGTAGGAATAATTGGTAAAATCATAGCGCAAAGATACACTGGAATATTGTAAATTTGCACAAATGAAATTAGAAGGCTTTTCACAGTTCAGAAATTTAGACCCGGAAGACTATTATCTTTCTGAGCAGGGTTACATTGTATATACAGAAAAGCACCATTTAAAAAGAGGGTATTGTTGCCAAAATGGTTGCAAACACTGTCCTTACGATTTCAAAAAAAGCACTAAAATTACTAAAATAAACAAAGGAGCATGATGACTTTGGAAGCATTTAGAAATGAGTTAATGGAAGGTATACCAAGTTTATTACCTGAAACACAAATTTATGATGTCAACATAAATCACGCTCCCAAGCGTAAAGAAATATTAAGTACAGAGGAGAAAAAATTGGCACTTAAAAATGCCTTGCGTTACTTCCCTCAAAAACACCACAGCGTTTTAGCTCCAGAATTTGCTGAGGAAATGAAAAAATATGGTAGAATTTATATGCTACGTTTTAAGCCAAAGCATGAAATGTTTGCAAGAAAAATAGACGATTACCCTGGTAAATGTTTACAGGCAAAAGCAATTATGCTGATGATCCAAAACAATTTGGATCATGCTGTAGCTCAACATCCAGAAGAACTTATTACCTATGGAGGTAATGGTGCTGTTTTTCAAAACTGGGCACAATACAGGCTTTGTATGCACTATTTAACTGAGATGACAGAGGAACAGACCTTAACCATGTATTCGGGTCATCCTATGGGTTTGTACCCATCTCACAAAGATGCTCCTCGAGTTATTGTAACCAACGGAATGGTTATACCAAACTACTCTAAGCCTGATGACCTAGAAAAATTTAATGCATTGGGTGTAAGTCAATACGGCCAAATGACAGCAGGATCTTATATGTACATTGGACCTCAAGGTATTGTACACGGAACTACTATAACATTGTTAAATGGCGGCAGAAAAATAGCTAAAAACGGAGAAAGTCTTTCTGGGAAATTATTTGTTACTGCTGGTTTGGGTGGCATGAGTGGGGCTCAACCAAAAGCTGCAAGTATTGCTGGGTGTATTTCTGTAACAGCAGAAATTAATCCAAAAGTAACCAAAACAAGGCATTCTCAAGGCTGGGTTGATTTGGTGATTTCAGACTTAGATGAATTATGCGAGCGAGTAGTTTTAGCCAAAAAAAACAAGGAAGTTGTTTCCATAGCTTACCAAGGAAACATTGTAGATGTATGGGAGAAATTTGAAAAAGAAAATGTATTTATCGACTTAGGCTCTGACCAATCATCGCTTCATAACCCATGGGCTGGCGGCTATTACCCTACTGGACTAAACTTTGAGGAAGCGAATGAAATGATGGTAAAAGACCCGGCTCTTTTTAAAGTAAAAATACAGGAAACACTAAGGCGACATGCTGCTTCAATAAATAAGCATACAGCAAAAGGAACATACTTTTTCGATTATGGAAATGCATTTTTACTCGAGGCCTCCAGAGCAGGTGCAGATGTTATGGCGCAAGACGGTATAAATTTCCGCTATCCATCCTATGTTCAAGATATAATGGGTCCAATGTGTTTTGATTATGGATTTGGACCATTCCGTTGGGTTTGTGCTTCAGCAAAACCAGAAGATTTACTGCAGACAGACCGAATTGCTTGCGAGGTTTTAGAAGAAATCATGAAAGTTTCGCCAATAGAAATTCAGCAGCAAATGGCTGATAATATCCAATGGATTAAAGGCGCTCAAGCTAATAAATTGGTTGTAGGTTCTCAAGCTCGAATTCTTTACGCCGATGCAGAAGGACGTGTGAAAATAGCCGCTGCTTTTAACAAAGCAATAAAAGATGGAATTATAGGGCCTATTATTTTAGGTAGAGATCATCATGATGTTTCGGGAACAGACTCTCCTTACAGAGAAACTTCCAATATATATGATGGCTCTCAATTTACTGCAGACATGGCTATTCAAAACGTTATTGGAGATAGTTTTAGAGGAGCAACATGGGTTTCCATTCACAACGGAGGTGGTGTTGGTTGGGGAGAAGTTATTAATGGTGGTTTCGGATTACTACTCGACGGATCAGAGGATGCCGATAGACGTTTGCGTTCTATGCTTTTTTGGGACGTAAACAACGGGATTTCCAGAAGAAGTTGGGCCAGAAATGAGGAGGCTGTTTACGCTATAAAGCGAGCTATGGAAGCGGAGCCCTTATTAAAAGTAACCCTTCCTAACTTTGCTTCTGACGATCTGATTGATTCTATTTACTAGAGTTAATGGTATTCTATTTGCAAGGGTTTAGATAAAATTTAAATCTAGGCACCCACATTAGAGAAAAACTATAAACTAATACACTACCAAAATGAACGAAAGTTATTTAAAAATCATCTATTCTGGTTCTGTCGTAAACGCTCAGTACATTGCAGGATTGTTAGAGGAAGCCGGTGTTGAGTGTGTTGTTAACAACGAGTTTCAAACCAGCTTAATGGCTGGCTGGGCGGCTCCAGGATCCGAAAACTCTGTAAAAGTATTGGTGGCTAAAGAAAATATTGATAAAGCAGTACAACTTATAAAAGCTGCTAGAGATTCCAAATAAGCGTTTAAACCAATAAGGACATTGTAGAGCGGTTTCGCATTGTCTTGTTTTTAAAACCATAGATCAATCCTTTGTGTGCTCAAATTCAACTCAGTTACATTCGTTTGTGAAACGTATATTTTGAATCGAAAAACAAAGGGTTTTTAATTTTCCTTCTATTTATTTTTTGCACGCTTTTTCTTTGGGCCCTTAAGCCTTAAAATTTGTTTAAGACTCTTTAATTCTTTTTCCGACAAGAAGGGTTTTAAGTGATCCCTAAACTCATCTAAAGCTCTTTTTTCCCGTACTCTTAAACTATCATGTCTAAGTTGATTTGCCTTGGCAAAAGCCTTTAAAATGGGCTCTATTGAGTCTTGTTGAGAAGAAGTTATATCCAAACGAGAAGCTTGCTCTAGAAAACCTCGCTCGGTTCGTATTTGGTGAGCAAGGCGAAGGTGACGCATGGTAATAATGCCCGAAGCTAAAACTCCAATTACAACTCCGATAAACAGAATCAATAGTGGTTTAAGAATTGGTTTAATTTGCATAATCTATGTATTTAATTTGGAATTCATTTAAAAGTATATTTAAGGACCCTGAATCCAAATCAGCTAGCCCAATTATCGCATCAAAACTCCATGAGTTTTGAGCTATAAATAAGTTTAGCATCAATAACACAGCTGCCGTTAATCCTAGTACAGTTATGTAACTATATGAAATATCAGACCCTGCAGAATACGTATTGGTAACAGCTTTAAGCACGCGAGAATTAAAGTCATCAGAAATAGAAGGCTCAAATCTTGAAAGAGTACAGATTAGTTCGTTTTCGAAAATCCATTTTGCCTGAATTTTTGGTTTGCTTAGAACAAAGCTATCCAATGCTATTTTATCTTGCGTATTAAGCAAACCCTCGTTTGAGGCAAGCCAATCAATATGATGTTGATTTTCTGTTTTCATTTTTTTATAATTAATAGTTCTGTAAGTTTTCTTTGAGCTCTCGAAAAACGAGTTAACACAGTACCAATAGGTAGCGCAAGAACTTCTGCAATCTCTTTAAAACTAAAACCTTGTACAGCTCTTAACACAACAACTTCTTTGTACTTATTGTCGAGCATTAAAATTGCTCTACGTAATAAAACTAGTTGCTCATCTAGCTCAGTGTGATCATCTGTAAAGGCATTTTTCAATTTATCTTCAGTAAAATCTCCAGAAGAAAACACTTTCCATTTTCGTTTTCTCTTTTCTAATTCATTTAAAGATAAGTTAATAGCTATTCTTGTTAGGTAGGTTGAGATTTTGGCTTCTCCTTTAAAATTATGTACATTTTTAAAAAACCGAACAAACACTTCTTGGCTTACATCTTGCGCCTCAACAACAGCACCTAACATGCCAATTACAGTTTTAGTAATTTGTTGTTTGTGTAAATTTAACACTTCTATATAAGCACGCTCTTCGCCTCTATTAAGAGCGGCAATTAGCTTTATTTCAGAAGTTGGTTTACGTATTTCAGACATTCTCACAATTTAGACAATCTAGAACTGTGTTTTATTACATTTAAACTGAATTTGTAGTGCATAAAAAAAAGCCATTTCTAAGAGAGAAATGGCTTTTTTGTAGATTATTATCCTTAAACAAGTAATGATTTCGCTAAATCTAGGGCTTTTTGTATTCCTCCAGGATTTTTTCCTCCAGCAGTTGCAAAAGTAGGTTGACCACCACCACCACCAAGAATTTCCTTAGAAATTAGTCTGATGATGTTGGACGCATTTAAATTTTTATCGGCAATTAGGTTATCGGAAAGTGCAACACTGATGTTTGCTTTACCACTATTTTCTGCTCCTAAAACAATCATCAGATTATCGAATTCTTTTTTGCACTCAAAAGAAAGGTCCTTCATGGCAGAAGCATTTAAAGCTACAATTGCACTAATAAATTTAACTCCATTAATTTCAACTGCTGTATTTAAAAGTTCCGCTTTTAATCCTAGAGTTTTTTCAGCTTCTAAAAGAGCTAATTTTTTTTCTAAACCAGCTTTATCTTTTAGTAAAGTTTCTACACCTTTTACAGGATCGTTCGCATTTTTAACGAGATGCTTTAATTGTTCTAGGGTTGCTTCTTGTTTTTTGTAATAGTTAAAAGCTTTCTCAGAAGTAATTGCTTCAATGCGTCTAATACCTGCAGCAACACCAGCTTCTGAAGTAATTTTAAACACACCAATCTGACCCGTTGAGGATACATGGCACCCTCCACATAATTCTATCGAATCCTCAAACGAAATAAGTCGGACTTTTGCTCCATATTTCTCTCCAAATAGAGCCGTTGCGCCTCTATTTTTTGCTTCAGCGAGCGCAATAGAACGCTCTTCATTTAACAGAATATTGCTTCTAATTTTATCGTTTACTTTTTCTTCTACTTCGGCAACTTCTTGTTCAGTCATTTTAGAGAAGTGAGCGAAATCGAAGCGTAAGTATTTATCGTTTACTAAGGATCCTTTTTGTTCTACGTGCGTTCCTAACACATCTCTAAGCGCCTTGTGCAAGAGATGTGTGGAAGAGTGGTTGTTTTCTATTAGCAATCTTTTGTGCTTATTTACAATTGCTGCAAAAGGGCTGTCTGGGTTTTTGGGTAATTCGGTACAAAAATGAATAATTTGATTGTTCTCCTTTTTTGTGTCAAAAATAGCCCATTTAGTTCCGTTCGAACTCAAGACGCCTGTATCTCCGACTTGGCCTCCGCCCTCTGCATAAAAAGGAGTTTTATCAAATACTAGTTGATAAAATTCTTTCCCCTTTTGTTTTACTTTTCTGTATTTACTAATGTTAATTTCAGCTTCAAGTGTATCGTAACCAATAAATTCTGTTTCAGTTTCAAACAATAGAGTCCAGTCTTCTGTTTCGATTAAAGAAGCAGCTCTTGCACGGTCTTTTTGCTTCTTCATTTCGGCATCAAAGCCAAGCATGTCTACAGATTTATCATTCTCCGAGAGTATAAGTGCTGTTAAGTCTATAGGAAACCCAAAAGTGTCGTACAATTCAAATGCCTTTGCACCGTCTATAACCTTACTATCAGTAGTTTTAATAATAGTATCAATACGTTTCAAACCTTTTTCTAGCGTTCTTAAAAAAGAAAGTTCTTCTTCTTTAATTACATTTTCTGCAAGCGATTGTTGTTTGCGTATTTCAGGAAAAAATTCACCCATCTGCTCTACTAGCACAGGTACTAATGAGTGCATAAATGGCTCTTTTACGTTTAGAAATGTAAAACCATAGCGAACCGCGCGTCTAAGAATTCTTCTAATTACATAACCGGCTCCATTATTCGATGGCAGTTGGCCATCTGCTACAGCAAAGGCAATTGCTCTTACATGGTCTGAAATTACACGCAATGCAATGTCTACTTTTTCGTCTTGCCCATACTCAAATCCAGTAATTAAAGAGAGTTTAGAAATAAGTGGGGTAAATACATCGGTGTCGTAATTGGATTGTTTTCCTTGGAGTGCCATGGCTAAACGCTCAAAACCCATTCCTGTATCTACATGTGTATTAGGAAGATTCTCTAAGCTACCGTCTGACTTTCGATTGTATTGCATAAAGACTAAGTTCCAAACCTCTATTACCTGAGGATGATCAAAGTTAACCAGGCTACGAGCATCCACTTTTAATCTTTCAGCATCAGAGCGAAGATCTATATGGATTTCTGAGCAAGGACCACAAGGACCAACAGCTCCCATTTCCCAAAAATTATCTTTTTTATTTCCGTTTAATATTCGATCTTCTGCAATGTGATTTTTCCAGTTATTAAAAGCTTCAAAATCTTTTTCTAGGTTGTCTTCTTTAGCCCCTTCAAATACGGTCACATACAAGCGTTCTTTTTCTATTCCGTAAACCTCTGTTAAAAGCTCCCAAGCCCAATCAATCGCTTGTTTTTTAAAATAATCTCCAAAAGACCAGTTTCCTAACATCTCAAACATGGTATGGTGGTAGGTATCGTGTCCAACTTCATCTAAGTCGTTGTGTTTTCCAGAAACGCGCAAGCATTTTTGACTGTTTACTACTCTTGGATTTTTAACCTCACTGATGCCCAAGAATAAATCTTTAAATTGATTCATTCCTGCATTTGTGAACATTAAGGTAGGGTCGTCTTTAATAACTATAGGCGCAGAACTTACTATAGCATGTTCTTTGTTCTTATAAAATTGTAAAAATTTTTGACGTATTTCTTGAGATTTCATAAAGAATCTATAAAGGTAAATTTAAATTTAAGACCTCTAACGGCTCTTAAACAATACAAATTAGAATTTCCTAAATTGCAGTTTAATTTAAGCTATAAAAAGGAGCTACAAATTTAGCCAAATTTTCAGTAAATGAACAAGGTCAAATATTATTACGACACTAAAACTTTAGCTTATAGAAAAATTGAGCGTTCAAAAGTTCAAATGCTTAGGCGTGTTTTATTTTTTTGTGCGAGTTCTACTACAATAGCCATAGGTTTGGTATTTCTATTCTTTTCTGTTTTTGACTCTCCAAAAGAAAAAGAACTCAATAGAGAAATCGAGAACTTACTTGTCCAATATGAGTTATTGGAAAGGAAAATCTCAAATTCTTCTCTTATTTTGGATGAGTTGCAAGAGCGTGACGACAATATTTATCGAGTGATCTTTGAAGCTGAACCAATAGATGCTAGTATAAGAAAAGCAGGTTTTGGTGGGGTTAATAGATACAAAAAATACGATGGATTCAAACATTCAGATCTCGTAGCAGAGTTACACAAAAAAGTAGACCAAGTTTCTAAAGCAATTTATGTTCAATCCAAATCTTACGATGCTGTTTTAAAACTGGCACAAAACAAAGAGGAAATGTTGGCTCATATTCCGGCTATACAACCGGTTGCTAACAAAAACTTAAAAAGGATGGCCTCTGGTTTCGGAAATAGAATTCACCCAGTATACAAGACAAAAAAGATGCACTGGGGAATGGATTTTTCTGCTCCAAAAGGAACCGAAGTATATGCTACTGGAGATGGTGTGGTAGAAAAAGTAAAGCGCTCTAAACGAGGCTACGGAAACCAAGTACGAATTAACCACACTTATGGCTACAAAACATTTTATGCTCATTTAAATAAATACATTGTAAAAAAGGGGCAAAATGTTAAACGAGGAGATTTAATTGGTTATGTAGGGAGCACAGGAACATCTACCGCGCCGCACCTTCATTATGAGGTAATTAAAAACAAGAGAAAGGTTAACCCTGTAAATTACTATTTTAATGACTTAACTGCTGAAGAATACGACAAAATGCTTGAATTGTCTTCTCAGGAAAACCAGTCGTTTGATTAATTTATTATGACTACAGAAAGTAAAAAAATTACCAAATTGTACTACTCCATTGGAGAAGTTTCAAAGATTTTTGGAGTAAACAACTCACTAATTAGGTTTTGGGAAAAGGAATTTTCAATTATAAAACCAAAAAAGAACAGAAAAGGGAATCGCTATTTTACAGAAAAAGATATTGAAAACTTTAAGATTATCTTTCATTTGGTAAAAGAACGTGGTTATACTTTAGATGGTGCAAAAAAAAAGCTGAGAGAAAATAAAACCGACACAGTAAATAATGTAGAAATCGTAAGCACACTACAAGAGATAAGAGCTCAACTGGTAGCGATAAGAGAAATGCTTTAAGTCTTACTTGAAACGTATTCTTTGGGAACTCTAGCAATTAAAGACATTCCTAGTTTTTCGATTTTAAGAACCACATCACTTTCTGTTTGGTAGTCAACTTCTCCATCAATGCCTTTAAGTAATCCTTCGTTTATTCTCACATGAGAACCCACAGTAAGAATGTTCATCCGATCAGTGTTGTGATCCTTTAAAAAGCTTTGTATGGCTTCTATCTCTAATTGCTTGACTTGAGCTGGATTGCCTAGCCAAAACAAAAAACGAACAACACCAGGGGTTTGGAGTATCGGTATTTTCTTTGAACTAAACTCTGCTATTTGAACGAATATGTACGATTTAAAAACAGGTTCTTCCACCCATTTTTTTCTATCGGACCATTGCTTAAGAACTCTTTGACATGGACAATAACAATTAAAGCCTTTTAAAGTAAGTAACTGAAGTACTTTCTTTTCATTTCTGGGCTTGGTATAGAGTACATACCAGACAGGATCACTATTCATCTTGATCTCCATAACCGTAACCATATCCATAGCCATAGCCATAGCCGTAGCCGTAGCCATAACCATAAGCGTCTTCAATCTTAAAACCATTTAAGATGAGGCTTACATTCTTAATTTTACCACTTGAGTACTTATCATTAATTAATTTTAACATGCTCTTGTTAGTAACACCCTGTCTAGTAACATATATTAAATTATCGATGTAGGGGATAATTAACTGAGCATCTGCAACCATACCAATTGGAGCAGTATCAATTATAATGCGATCGTACGTTTCGCTTAAAATAGAGATTAACGAAGAAAACTCTTCAGACTCTATTAATTCTGCTGGATTAGGTGGTACAGGTCCTGACAAAATAACATCTAAGTATTTTATTTTCGATGTTTGAATAACATCGTCTAAAGAAGATTGTCCAACTAAGTAATTTACTACACCTTTTTCGTGTTTTAAACCAAGGTCATCAGTGGATATTTTAGGTTTCCTAAGATCGCAACCTATCAAAATTGTTTTTTTACCCGACATCGCGAACATGGCAGATAAATTACTAGCTATAAATGTTTTACCCTCACCAGATACAGATGAAGTAAGCGCAATTATGTGTGTTTTCTTTTTATTGAGAACCATGAAATTAAGATTGGTTCTAATAGCTCTTAAAGATTCTGCTATGTTTGATTTAGGCTTTTTGACAACAGGAACCCCAACATCATAAGTATTGTGAGATACAGTTCCTAGAAATGGAATTCGAGTTAATTTTTCGAGGTCTTCGACTGTAGATATACTAGTTTTGAAAAATTCTCGAAGAAGGATGTATGCTAGAGGTAGTAGAATAGAAATAAGTAAAGCAACAATATATTTCAAAGTCTTATCTGGGCTTACAGGTCCATTTCCAAAATCACGTGCAGGATTAATCACTTTATGATCTGCTTTATTTGCTGCTTTTGTTATTCCAGCTTCTGCTCTTTTTTGGAGTAAAAAGGTATACATTCCATCATGAATCCCATACTCTCTCTTGATCGTTAACATCTGTCTTTCAGTAGCTGGAAGGGTGGCAAACCTTTTCTCCATAACCAAGATTCTCGAATCTAAATCAACACTTTGCAACTCGGTTGCCGAAATTAAATTCTTTACGTTTGCTACTAAGGAGCCACGAGTTTGATCA
>CAWVTK010000004.1:0-34979 GCA_963933205.1 uncultured Flavobacteriales bacterium | reverse complement strand
TATATCTCCACACTTACATTTGTGGTTTACTAAAGATCGAAAGCTTGAGATTACAAAGAAGAACTTAGCAAATTTGTTATATTTGTTGGATTCTTAGTATGTAAACAAAAAAGGGGAAAATGAAAATCAAATCTATTTTAGTGCTCATTACAGGTTTTTTAGTGTCTTACAATGCATTGGCACAAGAAAAACTAATTCAGCTTGAAGACATTTGGGCAAGCAGAACTTTTTCTCCAGAATGGGTTTGGGGCATTAATTCTATGAACGATGGAGTGCATTACTCCTCTTTAAATTACGGCGAAGAAAATGTTTACGTAACCGAATACTCATACGAAACAGGAGACTCCGTAGCTACTATTGTCGACTCAAAAAATTTAGAAGGCATTTCTTTTGATGCATACCAATTTTCTGCCAACGAGCAAAAAGTATTGCTTCCTACAGAAACAGAGTCTATATACCGTCACTCTACCCGTTCTAAGTTTTATGTGTACGATAGAGCTACTAAAACAAGCACCGCTCTTTCTACCGATAAACAAAGACTGGCAAAATTTTCTCCAGATGCTACTAAGGTTGCCTTTGTTAGAGCAAACAATATTTTTATAAAGGATTTAAACTCAACTATAGAAACACAGATAACAAACGACGGTGAACCAAACAAAATAATAAACGGAGCTACCGACTGGGTTTACGAGGAGGAATTTGCATTCGACAATGGTTTTCAATGGAATGCTACCGGAACTAAAATTGCTTTTTACCGTTTTAACGAAGAGGCTGTTCCTGAATTTAGTATGGATGAATTTACAGACTTGTACCCAAGTCAAAATAAATTTAAATACCCAAAAGCTGGAGAGGCAAACTCTACTGTAGAGATCTACATATACGATACCAATACCGGAGCTACTGTTGAGGCTGCAATTAAAGTAGTAGATGAGTTTTACATTCCGCGTATAAAATGGACTAAGGATGAAAACGTACTTTCGGTACAGCGTATGAACCGCCACCAAAACAACCTCGATTTTATTTTGGTTAATGCTACAGACGGAAGCTCAGAAACAATTTTTACAGAAACAGACGATGCCTACATCGATGTTACCGACAACCTCACCTTTTTAAACGATGGAAGTCATTTTGTATGGACCAGTGAAAAATCGGGTTACAACCACATATACCTCTACAATTTAAAAGGGAAACAAGTACGAAAAATTACCAAAGGCGCATTCGATGTAACCGACTTTTATGGAATAGACGAAGCAACAAATACGGTGTATTTTGCATCGGCAGAACGCAGTGCAATGCACCGAGATGTATACGCCGTGCAACTAAATGGTAAAAAGAAGCGTGTTTTAACAACAAAAACCGGTACAAATGCAGCTACTTTTAGCACCAGCTATAAGTACTTTATAAACGAACACTCTAATGCCAACACGCCTAATTATTTTAGCTTGTTTGATGCGCAAGGAAACGAAGTGCGCACTTTAAAAGACAACGCTGGCTTAAATGCTACGCTTTCGGAATATGCTTTAAGTAAAAAGGAGTTCTTTAATTTTGATACCAGCGAAGGTGTAAACCTAAACGGTTGGATGATGAAACCCCACGATTTTGATGCGGACAAAAAATACCCTGTATTTATGTACTTATACGGCGGACCAGGCTCGCAACAAGTAACAGATGCCTGGGGTGGGTCTAATTTTTTATGGTACCAAATGCTAACACAACAAGGCTACATTGTTGCTTGTGTAGACAACAGAGGTACCGGAGCAAGAGGTTCAGAATTTAAAAAATGTACCTACCAACAATTGGGTAAATTAGAAACCGTAGATCAAATTGAAGCAAATAGATATTTAGCAAACTTACCTTACGTAGACGGATCTAGAATTGGAATATTTGGATGGAGCTATGGAGGTTATATGTCTTCGCTTTGTTTACTAAAAGGTGCCGACGATTTTAAAATGGCCATTGCAGTTGCACCGGTAACCAACTGGCGTTATTACGATTCTATTTACACAGAAAGATACATGAGAACACCTCAGGAAAATGCTTCGGGTTACGACGACAACTCACCTATTAACCACGTGAGTAAATTAAAAGGCAAGTACTTATTAATACACGGATCTGCAGACGACAATGTGCATTACCAAAATACCATGGAAATGACTAATGCTCTGGTAAATGCAAACAAAGACTTTGATATGTTTATTTACCCAAACAAGAATCATGGCATTTATGGAGGATACACCAGACTGCATCTTTTCAGAAAAATGACCAATTTTATACAGGAAAACTTGTAGTTCCTATTTTTTTCCTATTTTCGAACATCTAAAAAAACCAAAATGACAAAAGACAACGAATTATTCGGACATCCTAAAGGACTCTTTGTTCTTTTCTTTACAGAAATGTGGGAAAGATTTTCCTATTACGGAATGAGAGCTATTTTGGTTATTTACATGATTGCGAAAGTAAACGATGCTAATGGCCCCGGTTTAGGATGGACTGAACTCCAGGCGTATCAACTTTATGGATGGTATGTGATGTTGGTTTACTTGGTTTCGATACCAGGAGGTATTTTAGCTGATAAAGTTTTAGGTCAGAAAAAAACAGTTATGCTAGGTGCTGTGCTCCTCTCTATTGGACACGGTGTATTAGCTCTGGAAGCAGAATGGGCTTTCTTTACAGGCCTTGGATTTATTATACTAGGTGTAGGTGCTCTTAAACCAAACATATCTACAATGGTAGGTGGTTTGTATGCCAAAGGAGACATTAGAAGAGACAAAGGTTTTAGTGTTTTTTATATAGGAATTAACTTAGGATCGCTTTTAGCAACTTCGGTTATTGGATTAGTTGTAGCTAAATGGGGATGGCATGCCGGATTTGGGCTTGCAGGTATTGCAATGTTACTTGGGCTTGGTGTTTATATATACGGACAAAAGCATTTATCAGAAGTTGGAAACAAACCTACTGTAGAAGAAAAGAACAACGATATTTCTATTGCTCAGCTTTTCTTAAACATTTTTAAATCTCCGCTTCATACCGTTATTTTTACGGTTCTGTTAATTGGATCTGTTCTTATTGGATATTATAAAGATGGGGTTGATCACTGGGGTTATGGAGCCTTATTTATCTTTTTATCTTTTGTAGTTGGCTTAATGATGATGATTTACAAAGACCTAGAAAACAAAATTATGAAAGATCGTTTTTTAGTTCTTTTACTTTCCTTTCTATTGGTTATTGTATTCTGGGGTGCATTTGAGCAGGCAGGCGGTTTAATGAGTGTTTATACCGAAACCAAAACAGACCGTATGCTCTTTGACATGATGATTCCAACGCCTATGTTTCAGGGCTTAAATGCTGGATTCATACTTTTACTCGCCGTTTGGATTGCAAATATATGGGCAAAAAGAAAGCTAAAAAACAAAGAAGCTTCTTCTTTGTTTAAAATGGCCACTGGAACAATTATAATGGGCTTAGGTTTTGTCTTTATGGCATTTGCAGTTAAGGAATATGAAGCTACTGGGAGTTCGAGTATGCACTGGCTTGTTTTGGCTTATTTATTTCACACCATCGGAGAACTTTGCTCTTCGCCTGTATCGCTATCCTTTGTAACAAAGTTAGCACCGGTTAAATACGCTTCATTAATGATGGGATTGTATTTTGCTGCCACAGGTCTTGGAGGAAAAGTTGCCGGAGTAATTGGAGAAGTATCCTCTCAATTTGGAGAGTATGCAATTTTTACAGGTATTGTAGCCTTTACCGTACTATTTGGTTTACTGGTTATCGCATTACTTAAGCCTTTAAAAAGACTTACGCACGGTGCAGAAGATGCAGAAACAGAATTGGCTTAAAACATAATTATTCAAAAGCCTCTCCGACTATTTGGAGAGGCTTTTTTTATTTAAATACTGACGATGACTACAACGACACAAAACGATTTTTTTAAATCAAATATTTTAGGACATCCCGCTGGATTGTTTGTACTGTTTTTTACCGAAATGTGGGAGCGTTTCTCCTTTTATGGAATGCGTATTTTACTGGTTATTTTTTTAACAGCTGCTATCGGAGCTGACAACGCCGGTTTTGGAATGCCCATTGAGCATGCAGCGGCAGTGTACGGAACTTACGCGATGCTCTTATACCTTACTCCTATATTAGGTGGCTTAATTGCCGATAAGTTTTTAGGCTACAGATGGGCCGTTGTTATTGGAGCATTCATAATGACACTTGGCCATGCAGCAATGGCTGTAGAAACCCATTTTTGGGTATACGTTGGGCTTGGATTATTAGTATTAGGTACAGGTTTTTTTAAACCCAACATGACCTCTATACTGTCTGAAATGTATAAAGATGTACCCGAGAAAAAAGACGGTGCATACACCATATTTTATATGGGCGTAAACGCTGGAGCCTTTTTTGGGATGATGCTTTGCGGTTACCTAGGAGAAAAAATTGGTTGGGCTTACGGTTTTGGCTTAGCAGGTGTATTTATGTTACTAGGAACCTTACAGTTTTGGTTGGCAAAACCCCTGTTTGGTTCTATAGGAGACGTTCCTTCTAAAATTGAAACAAACCAAACAAACAGCCCAATGGATTTAACCCAGGGCGATGAAGACACAAAAAACCCCTTTACCCTTTTAGATAAAATACTCATCGGTTTTTCATCTGTAATGGGCTTGGGTTATGCGATAAACGATCCGATGTCTAAAATTGCAAACATCGATGTGTTTTCATTTGCAAATACAGACTATTTGGAAGGACAATACATTATGGTATTGCTTGCTTTAATGGCATTTTTATACATGGTTATCAGCCGTATTTCGAGGTACGATAAGGTCGTTAGAGATCGAATGATTGCCGTAATTATATTCGCATTTTTCACCGTATTCTTTTGGCTTTCGTTTGAGCAAGGAGCCTCCTCTTTGGTCTTATTTGCCCGAGATTCTGTAGACCGAACCTTAGTGGGCGAAGCTGCAACAATTTTTAACGTGGTAAACACGCTACTCACAATCATTCCTTTGTTGATTATTTCGTATGTTTTATTTTTGTTAGGTAAGCAAACCTGGAAAATAATACCTGCATCGAATGTGGTTTTAATCCTCACTTTTCTCGGAGTTTGGTGCGTAGCCTTATGGATGTTAAATAGAGACTTTAATGCAGCTACTACGGAAATTCCTGTTTCGTGGTTTAGTATTTTAAATTCCTTTTTTATCATTGCATTTGCTTCATCAGTCTCAAAATGGTGGGAATCTAAATACAACCCAACCGCAGCAGTAAAATACGGATTGGGCTTAATAATAATGGCAGCCGGATTTGGTTTCTTAGCATTTGGAGCTTACGGAATTGAGGCTGGAGTAAAAGTAAGTATGGTTTGGTTAATACTCGCTTACCTGTTTCATACCTTAGGAGAGCTTTGTTTATCGCCTGTAGGCTTGTCTTACGTTTCGAAACTTGTTCCAGCCCGAATGATTGCCTTTATGTTTGGAATGTGGTATTTAGCCATTGCAATAGGAAATAAACTAGCGGCTGTTTTGGGTGGTCAAATTGAGAACATTACCAACGAATACAGTTTGTCTGCTTTCTTCCTAATATTTACAATAGTTCCAACCGTAGCTGGTATTCTTATTGTGTTTTTAAATCCGTTACTGAAAAAATTAATGCATGGCGTAAAGTAATTTAACGACCATTATAGTTCAATAAACAATTTTTAACTACTAATTTGCAATCAAATTCTGCAATGGAATAAAATTTGTAGATGTTTGAAACAAGAAAATTACTCAAATGAAACGTACACTTTCCTTATTGATTATTACAATTGCTTTTACAAGTGCTCTTTTTGCACAAGGCGATAAAATAAACTGGCTAACTATTGAAGAGGTAGCCGTTTTACAACAAAAAGAACCTCGAAAAGTTTTGATGGATGTATACACTACTTGGTGTGGCCCTTGTAAAATGATGATGAAAAACACATTTACCAACAAAAACGTAATCGAATATATAAATGCAAAGTTTTATGCTGTTAAATTCGATGCAGAAAGTGGTAAAGAGGTCAGCTATAAAGGAAATACGTATACCAACCCAAGTTTTGTTGCTGGAAAACAAGGAAGAAAAGGACAGCACGAATTTGCAAAAGCCTTAGGAGTAAGCTCTTACCCTACCATAATATACATGGATGAGGATTTAAACATTATTGCTCCAATAAAAGGATACCAAACACCCGATAAAATAGAACTGTACTTAAAATTATTTGGAGAAAACACGTACTTGGATGTAAAAACTCAAGAAGATTTTCAAAGTTTTCAAACCAACTTTAAACCAACTTTTCATTTATCAAACTAATTTCAACTAAGCCTTTATAATTTACAAAAGACTCTTTTCCTTTTGTAGGTTTAGTCATCATATTAGCACTGTCTGCTAATCCAACACCTGCATACAACAAGCGCGCTTTCTTTTCGAAAGCGTGCTTTTTCATTTTGCCCATCCATTCCTCATCGTAGTTCTGCGGATCGTCTGGAAAGGTTACTGTGCGCACTAATACAAAAAACAAGTCTTTCTCGTTTTTTAAACATACGAACTGAGGAGATTGCCCAAGCTCGCTTTTTACAGCTAAAAACTCAAAATCATTTTCCTCTAAGTGCTGTCCAACATGGTTCATTCCAAGTTGGTGAAGTTCTTTTGGGGTTAATTCCATCTTACCATCGCAATTAAATACTCATTATTTTAAATACTTTTTATCTACATAAAAAGTACCAAACGGAATTATAGAAGCTAGTAAAACTACAAGCAGTACTTTTATACTCCATTTTTGCTTAAAACTCATGAATACCGAAAAAACAATATACGCCATAAACAAAACTCCATGAGGCATTCCCAATAACTTAACGTAAGTAGGATCGCCTAAAATGTATTTTACAGGTGTAGCAACAAAGAGTAATAGCAAATAAGAAAGACCTTCTAAAAAGGCTATAAAACGGAATAATTTCATCTGTATGATTTTAGAGTGCAAATGTAAACATCTTTAGGAAAAGCTACAGAAATTTGAATTGAGAATTTATACATTACCCTTCAATTAATTGGCTGAAGACGTTTAAAAATCTAAGGTTAAAGATTCTCCAACAACCGTTTCATTTTCATTGCCAAAAAACTCTAGAACGTAAGCCTGATGTTTACGCATATTTAAAACCCGGCCTCCTTCAAAGAGTAAATACTGACCTTTAATCCCCATCAATTTACCTTCAATAACTGGGGTTTTATCAAAACTAAGACTCTTTACTTTTAATGGATATTCGGAAACCGGGAATTCAATGGTTAAAACTTCTTCATCTTTTAAAACATATTGCTGACATTCCTGAGGTATCAGTTTAATAATCTCATCCCTTTTGGCAGCTAAATCAACATGAGCAATCTCGTTTTTCAACATGCGTTGCCAAGCAGTTCTATCGGATAAATATTCTTTTAAAGCAACTTCAATAACACCACATAAATAACGATTGGGCGTTTTTGCAATAGGTACAGCATAACTTGCTCCTTGATCTATCCAACGTGTAGGAACCTGAGTATCGCGGGTAATGCCCACTTTAACACCACTGGAAACAGCTAGGTAAACATAATGATCTTTTAAGTGATGCTTACGTTCCCATTCCACATCTCTACCCTCTCCTAAATGAGCTCTACACAACTCTGGCTTAATGATACACTCTGCCGCCATAGGACTGCTTTGAAAACAAGGATAACAAAACCCTTGGTTAAAAGATTTTTTTGTGCGCTTGCCACAGTCTAAACAGAAAATTTCGCCATCAAAACGGAATTCAATATTTTTACCAATCCACTGATTCATATACAACAAACCATCGCCCATTGGCAATTTGTACTCAACCGGTGATTTTAACTCTGTTAACATTTTAAGTATTTGACCTTGCATCTTCATAAGTAAACGATTTTTTTGTAGTTTCGATAGGTAAATATAAAATTGATAATACCAAAATGAAAATTTACAATTCGATAGTTAGTTGGATTATAAAAAAGAGAATCCATCACATAGAATTATTTATTAACCGTCCACACAAAGTGCAGGATAAATTATGGCGTTATTTAATACGTACAGCCAAAAATACCGAATTTGGTAAAACTTATGATTTTAAATCGATAAAGAATTTAAAAGATTTTTGTGCATTTATTCCACTTAGTAACTACGAGGATCTAGAACCCTACATTTTAAAAATGCGAGCTGGAAAGCAAAATATACTTTGGCCTTCCGAAATTATATGGTTTGCAAAATCATCGGGCACCACAAATAGTAAAAGTAAATACATTCCAATAAGTAAAGAGGCCATCTACAATTGTCATTACAAAGCTGGTAAAGATTTACTTTCTCTTTATTGCAATAACTATCCTTTAAAAAATATTTTTGAGGGGAAAAGCGTCATGTTGGGCGGTAGTCATAGTATATCAGAGTTTTCTAATAAGATGAAAGAAGGCGATTTATCGGCAATCATTATGGAGCATTTGCCCTTTTGGGTTCGAAAGCAGCAATCTCCTGGTAAGAAAATAGCTTTGATGGACGAGTGGGAAAATAAAATTGAATTGATGGCATCCCAGGCAATTCATCAGAATGTAAGCTCCCTATCAGGAGTTCCGTCTTGGACAATGGTATTTGCGCAAAAGGTATTAGAAAAAACAGGTAAAAACAACCTACATGAAGTATGGCCAAACTTTGAGTTGTACATGCATGGTGGAATTAATTTTGAACCCTATAAGAAACCGTTTGAAAAATTATTTCCTAAAGGAATTAATTACCTGGAATCGTACAATGCATCCGAAGGTTTTTTCGGAATTCAGGACAATCCACTAACAAATGACATGCTTCTAATGTTAGATTATGGAATTTACTACGAATTTATTGAACTAAAAGATTCTCACAAAAAAGACCCAAAAACAATTCAGTTAAAAGATGTAAAACTAGCGGAAGATTATGAGCTGGTAATAAGTACGAATGCGGGACTTTGGAGGTACAGAATTGGCGACACCATACAATTTACAAACACAAAGCCCTACCGAATTATTATTACAGGCAGAACCAAACATTATCTGAACGCTTTTGGCGAAGAATTAATGATTCACAATGTAGAAAAAGCGATGCAAAAGGCTTGTAAAGAAACTGGTAATGAAGTGCTTGAATACAGCGCAGCGGCAAAGCATAACGGATTAGCTAACAAAGCATGCCATGAGTGGATCATAGAATTTAAGGAAGAACCCAAAGATTTAGAATGCTTTACTTTTAGATTTGATGCCGCATTAAAATCTGGCAACTCTGATTACGAAGCAAAGCGCTACAAAAATTTGGTTTTAGAAATGCCTATAATCCATATTGCATCCAAAGGATTGTTTTTTTGTTGGTTAAAAAGCAAGGGTAAACTAGGTGGTCAAAACAAAGTACCACGACTTAATAATGACAGAAAAATAATTGAAGAATTATTAAAATTGAACAACTAATTAAGGCTTGTATTTCTCATCAAAAATTGTACTTTTAAACCTTAATTAGAAATTCTAACTATGCACATAGCAGTTGCGGGAAACATTGGGGTTGGTAAAACAACATTAACAAATTTATTAGCAAAAAACTTTCATTGGGAACCTCATTTTGAATCGGTTGACAACAACCCTTACCTAGATGATTTTTATACCGACATGCAACGCTGGGCTTTTAACTTACAAGTTTTCTTTTTAAACAGTCGTTTTGGTCAGTTAAAAGACATTCAAACCAGTGGCAAAAACATAATTCAAGACCGAACTATTTATGAAGATGCAAATATATTTGCACCAAACCTTCATGCAATGGGGTTGATGACGACAAGAGATTTTGAAAACTACTCTAGTCTTTTTGATTTAATGGCTACGTTTGTAGAAGCGCCAGATTTATTAATTTATTTACGTGCCTCTGTGCCCACTTTGGTAAAACAAATTCAAGCGCGAGGAAGAGATTACGAGTCTAGTATACGAATAGATTACCTAACTAGACTAAACGAAAGGTACGAAGCCTGGATTTCCGAATATACAGATGGAAGACTTCTTATTATTGATACCGATAATTTAGATTTTACACAAAACCCAGAGGATTTGAGTTTAATAATTGATAAGGTAAACGCTGAATTAAACGGATTGTTTTAAATTCAAAATTCGTTTAAGCCCATTTATAGATGGATAACAAAGCACTTTTTTTAAAACACCAAGGCCAAACAACTCCTTACCCTCTTAGCATCGAAGTTGCTAAAGCAAAGGGAATGTATATTACCGATAAAGCAGGAAAAACGTACCTCGATCTGGTTGCCGGAATTTCTGCTTGTTCAATAGGTCACTGTCATCCCAGAGTTGTTAAAGCGGTACAAAAACAAGCGGCAGAATATATGCACGTAATGGTGTATGGAGAATTTATACAGGCACCTCAACTACTGCTTGCTAAAAAACTAGCCTCTTTATTGCCCGAATCTTTAAGCAGTACTTATTTTGTAAATTCTGGAGCCGAGGCTATAGAAGCAGCTATGAAATTGGCAAAAAGAAGCACCGGAAGAACCGAACTGATTTCTTGTAAAAACTCCTATCATGGATCTACGCAAGGAACTTTAAGTATTATGGGAACCGAGCACTACAAACAAAAATTTAGACCACTACTACCCGACTGCAATAAAATAATTTACAACGATTTTGATAGCTTAAAAAACATTACAACTAAAACTGCAGCTGTAATTATTGAACCCGTCCAAGGAGCTACAGGATTTACAACTCCAAAAAACAACTTTTTACAAGCAGTACGTATTAGATGCTCTGAAGTAGGTGCCTTGTTAATATTTGATGAAATTCAAACCTGCTATGGCAGAACAGGACGCTTGTTTGGTTTCGAAACTTACCAGGTAATACCTGATGTTTTGTGCATGGCTAAAGGAATGGGTGGTGGAATGCCGATTGGCGCCTTTGTTTGCTCAAAGGACTTGATGCACATGCTTCAAGACAACCCTAAACTGGGGCATATAACTACATTTGGTGGACATCCAACCAGCTGTGTAGCAGCTTTAGAAACCCTAAATGAATTGTGTGAAACGAAACTCATAGAACAGGTTTACACTAAGGAAAAGCTCTTCAGATCCGTTTTAAAGCATCCAAAGATAAAGGAAATTAGAGGCGTTGGCTTAATGCTAGCCATAGAGCTTAACTGTTCCGAAACCTGTATAAATTTAGTGAGTAGAGGATTAGAAAAAGGAATCATAACCTTCTTTTTTCTATTTACTGACACAGCCGTAAGACTGAGTCCGCCACTTACCATTTCTGAGGAGGAAATACTAGAAGCCGGAAGAATAATTTGCGAAATATTAGACGAATAAAAAAGGTGCTCTAATTGAGCACCTTTTTATTAATTTGTTTCTAAATCTTTCTTCGATTTTCTATAAGGAAACGAATTAAAAATATTTCGTTTAGCAAAGCGTACTTGTTTGTCAGAATTTACAAACTTTGTAAACACTTTTTTCGAAACGCCGAAATACTCATACGTAGTTCCATCCATAAAAGTAATTTCTAATAATTGCCCTTTATGTTGAAAGTCGGAAATACCAGATTCGTTGATCGTTTTGGTATAATCCTCTAAGTTGTTCTCGATCGTCTCAGGATCCATGCTTACTAAAAAGTGGTATCCATCAATAATACTTCTACTCATTTCTTCGGCTTCAACAGCTTTTTCGTCGCCGTTTTGAAACTTATCTGGATGCCACTCTTTAACTAAATTCCGGTAGGTTTTTTTGAGGGACTTAAGATTGGTCTCTTCATCAACACTAAATAACTTCTTGTACTTATTAATGCGCTTCATAAATCTGTTCTAGTAATTTGGCGCAAAACTAATCATTTATAGTATTGAAATCTAAGTTAAGGAAAGAAATAAATGCTGCTTGTTTAATATAACAACTAGTTTGATTTAAACAAGAGCTAAAATTGCTGGTTAATAGCAGGCTTTATTGAGTCCAAAAAAAGATTAAATCCCATAGATCTAGCTAAAATGTATACGTAATTCCGGTTTGAAGGGTTTGATAAGGATAATCTTGAATTGCAATTTGTTGCCTTAAATACAAGTTAAAAGCAGACCACCTTTTGGCAATTTTTATGGAATACAATAATGGCCGATCTCCATTATTAAGGTAACCTTTAAAGCCCCTTAAATCCTGACTAATACTGAGTGATTTATAATAAACACGAAGCGATGCAGCGCCTAAAATCGCATCATTTTGACGGTTATTTACCATATAGGTTTGCCAAACGTACAAACCAAGGAGAACACTTGCATCTATTTTTAAATTTGAATTGATTTTTGTTTCACGATGGTAAGATAAATCAAAATAATAGGCAGGACTATCGGTATAACGCGCATTTCTGAACTGAGAACCCGAAGCAGTCTTTAAACCAAAATTAAACAACACTTGAGCACTATTTTTTTCAAAAAGTAGTGCATTAATTTCAACTAATAAATCGCCCGAAGCATATCCTTTTGGGAATTCATCTCTTGCCAGTCTCTCATTCCTAATAGTTGTATCCATCTCAAAATACGCTACAGGGTTTATTTCTAATCTAATAGAGGCTTTGTTCCCAATTGGAAAGGACAAACGGGTGTAAAAGTCCCAATTTGTTTCTCCAGTATTAAAGTGCTTGTTAAACCTTAAGTCGAACTCTTTATTCGTATTTATACGCTCTGCAAAGGGAATTGGAAACGCATTAGGACCCATATAATTTGGAGATACTATTAAATACGAAGACCAATGAGTGTAACCGTCCCATTGGTGTGTAGTGTTCCACCAGGCAAAATCTTGAGCAACTATACTCAGCGGAATGCTAAATAGAATTAAGAAATATTTCCAACGACTACTTCGCATAAGTCTTTCTCTTTTAAATATTTGTTGGCTAAGTCTTTTAAAGAATTTGAGTTTAGCTTATTAAGCATGTTTTGGTATGTGGTGTAGAACTCAAAATCGAGATTGTAAATGTGTAAATTTTTTAATGAGGTTGATTGCGCAAAAGGGCCGTCTGCAGAAGAGAGTATTTGCCCCATGATATAGCTTTTAACAAGATTTAATTCCTCTTCTGGAATTAAATCTTCACGCAAACGTTTTAACTCTTTGTAGATTTCGGTTAAAGCTTGCTGGGTGCTTTCTGCTTTTACCTCTGTAGAAATGGCAAAGAAACCGCTGTCTTCCTGCTGCACACACATTGCACCAATACCATAAGTTAAGCCCTTGTCTTCGCGAATATTACTCATTAACCGAGATCCGAAATAGCCACCCAAAACTACAGAAAGATACTTTAATTCGAGGTAATCTTTATGATGAGAATTGAAGCAAACACGACCAATTCTAATGGCTGACTGTAAAGCACCTTCCTTTGCTATATGAATTTTATCTTGGCTTGTTTTGTCTGTAAAAGGCTTGTGTACTATGGGTTTATTCTGCTCCCAATCGCCCAATAACTCATCCAATAACTTATGTGCATTCGGAGGAATTTCTCCTGATAAGTAGGTCTTTAAATTGGCCTTTTTGTAATGGGATTTATGAAATTCAATCAGATCTTCTCTCGATAATTCTTGAAAGTTAGCTAAGGTAGCCTCCTTACCGTACGAGTGGTTTTTAAAAAGGTGCGCAAAAAAAGCCTTTCGAGCAATAAAGTCAACTTTCTCTGCATTTATACTAAAGCTTTGTTTTCGTTGATCGAGCAATACTTGAAACTCTTCTTCTGGAAAACAAGCATTTTTAATTGCATCTATAAAGATGGGAACAATCGTATTAAAATATTTATTGAGGGTATACAGGCTCACAACAGATCTATCAGAATTTACATCTAAGCTTGTGTAAGCTCCATAAAAATCGATACTCTCATGTATTTCGTTTGCTTTTTTACTCAAAGTACCTTCTAGCAGCATTGCATTACACATAGCAGCTTGTAGGGCTTTTGTTTGTAATTTTGAACCCGCTTCAAAAACAAGTTCTAAACGACATAAATCTTGCCCACCACCATTCATCGCGGTAACTTTCATTCCATTTTTTAAAACATAAGTTTCCGCTTTTAAAAAACAGGGCATTTTAATTTCATTGTATTCTAATTCTTGTTTTCTATCTAGCATGTAGGTTTATTTAGCATTGTAATACAAGGTGTTCGAATTTTCGCTTCTAAAAATATCTTTCGCGATAGCTCTAATATTTTCTGAACTAACTGCATTGTACAGATCTAGTTGCATATTTACTAAGTTCGGATCACCCAAAAGTTCAGACGTAGCAAGATTGATTGCTTTGTTAAGCACATTTAATTCAGAAAACATGTGAGCAGAAATAACTTTGTTTTTAACCTTCGTAAGTTCGGCATCGGACACCAATTCTGTTTTCAATTTTTCAATTTCTAAATTTATTCCAGCTTCAGCTTCTTCCATACTTACTCCTTTAGAAAGTTTCCCTCCAAAATAAAACAAGCCCTCGTCTAAATCGCCGCCAATAAAAGCATCTATATCCGAAAATAGTTTTTGTCCCATAACCAAACTCTCGTACAATCGAGAAGAGTTACCTCTAGACAAAACATCTGACATCAAATCGGTAGCAAAATATCGTTGGTCTTTTCTGGAACACATATGAAAGACTTTGTAGAGAATATCTACAGGCACATCTCTTTCTACAGATAATGTTCTGGCTTCTTCTTGTCGTGGCTCTTTAGGTAAATTTCTTTTGGGAACATCTCTGGCTTCTATGTTGGAAAACCACTTAGTGGATAAAGACTTAATTTCTTCTAAATTAACATCGCCAGCAACAACCAATATTGCATTGTTAGGTGCATAATGTTTGTAAAAAAAGGATTTAACATCGTCCATAGTAGCATCCTCTATATGGGACACTTGCTTCCCTATAGTTGCCCATTTATAAGGATGCACCTTGTAGGCTAAAGGCCGCAATAACAAATGAATATCACCGTAGGGTTGATTCAAATAATTTTGCTTAAACTCTTCTATAACAACCTGTCTTTGAACCTCTAAACTCTTGGGAGTAAAGGCAAGACTTAGCATTCTATCAGATTCTAAACGAAAAGCCTGCTCTAAATTATCTTTGGGCAGGGTAATGTAATAGTTCGTAATATCGTTTGAAGTAAATGCATTGTTTTGTCCACCAGATTTTTCGACAACTTCATCATAATCTGCTATATGAGTTGAGCCACCAAACATTAAATGCTCAAAAAGATGCGCAAACCCTGTTTTAGAAGAGTCCTCATCTCTTGCACCAACATCGTACAAAACATTAAAAGCGACCATTGGCGTAGTCTTGTCTTGATGTACAATAACACGTAAGCCATTGGCTAATTCAAATCGTTCAAAATTGATCATATTTCTATTCTTGATTAACTCAAAACCGGAGTTTATCTCCTAGCATAAAGCACCACAAAATAACAATTTTTTTAGGTGTGAAGCTCATTTAAATAAGTAAAATTGAGTGTGAATTTTAAGTGTGTTTTACGAAATGCAAAATAATTATTTGTTTCTTTAACTTATGGAATTAACAAGCGAAGTTTGGAATGATCGATATCAAAATAAAGACATTGGATGGGATATCGGAAAGGTATCTACACCTTTAAAAGAGTATTTTGATCAACTAGAGAATAAAGACCTGAAAATAGCAATACCTGGCTGTGGTAATGCATACGAAGCTGAATATTTAAGAGCCTTAGGCTTTACTAATGTTTTCCTTATAGATTGGGCACAAGAAGCCTTAAATAGTTTTCAGAAAAGAAACCCCAACTTTCCAGAATCTCATCTTATTTGTGGAGATTTTCTAAAACATAAAGGAAGCTATGATTTAATTGTAGAGCAAACATTCTTTTGTGCTATACACCCCAATTTAAGAGAAGCTTATGTTCTAAAAATAAAAGAGCTATTGGTGAAAAACGGACAGCTTATTGGCCTACTATTTAACGACAAATTATTTAGTAACAGACCACCCTATGGCGGAAAAAAGAAAGATTATATTGTTTTGTTTGACCAACATTTTAGTCGAGTAAAAATGGAAAAAGCATACAATTCTATTGAGGCAAGAAAAGGAAGAGAACTTTTTATTACGGTTTCAAATATTCAAAAATAACTCGTTTTAAAAAATAAAAAGAGTCTAAAGATAGATTGTATTCCGAGGTGAATTTCGCAATACATTGTTTTAGTAGCTAGTCATTTTATTGTAGTTTTGCGATGAAAATTTCACACACCTTATGGCAAATATTAAAGAGCTTAAACAAACGGTTAAACAAGTAAGAAGAGATATTGTACGTATGGTTCATGCAAACAACTCGGGTCATCCAGGTGGTTCTTTGGGTTGTGCCGAATTTCTCGTTGCACTGTATTTCGAAACCATGAAACACGACTGTTCTTTTAACATGAATGGAAAAGGTGAAGATTTATTCTTTCTTTCAAATGGACATATTTCTCCAGTTTTTTATAGTGTTTTAGCACGTTCTGGATACTTTGAAGTTTCGGAGCTTTCTACTTTCCGTAAAATAAATTCTCGTTTACAAGGTCATCCTACAACACACGAAGGTTTACCTGGAGTTCGAATGGCTTCGGGTTCTTTAGGACAAGGAATGTCTGTTGCGATTGGTGCTGCAGAAACAAAAAAATTGAATGGTGATGATAGGATCGTCTACTCTCTTCATGGCGATGGTGAATTACAAGAGGGTCAAATTTGGGAAGCTGCAATGTATGCTTCTGCAAAAAAAATAGACAACCTTATTTGTACTGTGGATTTAAATGGTCAGCAGATAGATGGAAGTACCGATGACGTTTTGAATATGGGTAGCCTACATGCTAAATTTACCGCATTTGGATTTGATGTTATTGTTGAGAAAGCTGGAAACGACATGAGTAAAGTTGTTGCAGCTATTGAAGAAGCAAAAAATAGAACTGGAAAAGGAATGCCGGTTTGCATATTGCTTCATACAGAAATGGGCAATGGAGTAGATTACATGATGGGTTCTCATAAGTGGCACGGAGTTGCCCCGAACGATACAGAACTTGCAGATGCTTTAGCACAAAACGAAGAAACCCTAGGAGACTACTAAAAGTCACATCAGATGAAAAAATACACCTACACAGAAACAAAAGATACCCGATCTGGCTTTGGCGCTGGTCTTTTAGAGGCAGCAAAAAATAATTCTGAGATCGTTGGTTTATGTGCCGATCTAACAGGTTCTTTAAAAATGAATGCTTTTGAAAACGAATTTCCTGAGCGTTTCTTTCAAGTTGGGATATCAGAAGCTAATATGATGAGTATGGCAGCTGGAATGACCATTGGAGGTAAAATTCCGTTTACAGGAACTTTTGCTAACTTTTCTACTTCGAGAGTGTACGATCAAATCCGGCAATCGATTGCATATTCAAACAAAAATGTTAAAATCTGTGCATCTCATGCTGGCTTAACCTTGGGAGAAGATGGGGCTACTCATCAAGTTTTAGAAGACATTGGGATGATGAAGATGCTTCCAGGTATGGTTGTAATAAATCCATGTGACTACAACCAAACAAAAGCAGCAACTATGGCTATTGCCGAATACAAAGGCCCTGTGTACCTACGTTTTGGTCGTCCTAAAATGCCTGTATTTACTCCTGCCGATCAGGAGTTTAAAATTGGTGAAGCGGTTATGCTGAATGAAGGAACAGATGTAAGTATTTTTGCTACCGGACATTTGGTATGGGAAGCTATAGAAGCTGGACATATTCTAGCAGAAATGGGAATTGATGCTGAGGTTATAAATATTCATACCATTAAACCTTTGGATGCTCAAGCTGTATTAAAATCGGTTAAAAAAACGGCCTGTGTGGTCACGGCAGAAGAGCATCAAATGAATGGTGGTTTAGGAGATAGTATTGCGCAATTATTAGCATTGAAAAATCCGACACCCATAGAAATGGTTGCCGTTAAAGATAGTTTTGGTGAATCTGGTGTACCCGCCCAATTAATGGAAAAATACGGATTAACCCGTAAAGAAATTGTGAGCTCGGTTTTAGAAGTGTTAAAAAGAAAATAATTTTATAGCAGTGAAAAAAAGAGGCTTACGCCTCTTTTTTTTTGCTTAACATCAAATTAGTTAACTGTCGTTCTATATAATTCATAGTAAATGAAACGCGTAGAATAGGTCTTTTATAGATACAAAGCCAATCATTCAACTAGACATACTTAACCAAGTGAAACATCCAAAACCATCATTACAACAAAGCCTATAATAAAACCGATGGTAGAGGTATCGGTAAATTTATCTTGTTGTGTTTCTGGAACAACCTCTTCTATAACAACATAAATCATGGCACCAGCAGCAAAGGCTAAAGCGTAAGGTAATACAGGTAAAGCATAAACAACCATTACAGCGCCAAACACAGCAGCAATAGGTTCTACAACTGCCGACAATTGACCAAACCAAAAACTTCGCAATCTACTTACACCTTGCCTACGTAAAGGCATTGCTACAGCAATTCCTTCTGGAAAGTTTTGCAAACCAATACCAATAGCCAATACAACGGCACCGGTAATATCTGCACCTGGCATACCATGAGCCACAGCACCAAACAAAACACCTACAGCTAAACCTTCTGGAATATTGTGTAAAGTAATTGCCAATACTAAAAGGGTTGTTCGCTGCCAGTCTGTTTTCACACCTTCTGCCTGAGATCGATCAAAATTTATGTGCAAATGCGGCATAAATTTATCTAAACCGTATAGAAAAAAGGCACCCATTAAAAAACCAACAGCTGCGGGTAACCAAACAGGTAAATTTGGTGCTACATCTGGAGTCATTTCTATAGCTGGGGCTAACAAAGACCAGTAAGATGCAGCAATCATAACTCCTCCTGTAAACCCGAGCAGGCCGTCGAGTAATTGACGGTTAAGTGTTTTAACAAAAAAGACTAAAGAAGCTCCCAAAGCAGTTAAACCCCAGGTAAACAGAGAAGCTAACAAGGCTCCTAATACTGGATCAATTTCTTTGAAAAAGGCAATTATACTGTCCATCATAATAAGCTAATTAGTATGTTTTTTGCAACATCTGTACTTATATGTCGCTTTGTTGAGTTAATAAGAATATCGATAGAATTATCGAAATCATTTAATTCAATAATTTCTATTAAAGTACCAATAGAAACATTCAACTTATCGAGGTAATTGAGAAAACTAGGCTCATCCAAATCTACAGCAACAACTTTACCTTTAGAGTGAACCTTTAATTGGTTTAATGGAACTGCAGAAGTTATAGGGAATTCTCCCTTTTCATTTGGTATAGGATCGCCATGAGGATCGTAATTCGGGTGGTTAAGAAAAACGTCTAAACGAGCTACCAATTCTGGAGATTTAATATGTTCCAGCTGTTCTGCTATTTCATGTACTTCATCCCATTTAAAGTGCAAACTATTAACCAAAAAAACCTCCCATAAACGATGCTTACGCACAATATGTATGGCTATACTAACACCTGGTTTGGTTAAGGTTACACCTTGGTATTTAATGTAGTTTACTAAGTTTTTTTCTGCTAATTTTTTTAGCATGTCAGAAACCGATGATGCTTTAGTTTGTAGCTCATCTGCTATGGCATTTGTTGAAACGCTCTTTCTTTGCTTACCGGACAATTTAAAAATTGTCTTTAAATAATTTTCTTCGGCCTGACTAGACATAAAACATTGTTTTGATAAGCAAAAATACTCTTTATATAAGAATAACGATTAATATTTAGGCATAACTAAATTTATTTTTAACAAACAATCAAACCCCCTTATATAATTGGCTTACAAAAGAACTCCTGTGAATTGAATTAAGTTTGATGTAGTTAATAGAACAGAAAATACAGGAACAAAAAAAACCATTTCTGTTGAAATGGTTTTTTTTGTAAAAAGAGTTAATCCTTTGAGGCTGGAGGCTTTTTAACTGTTGATGTTTTTGTTGCCAACTTTTTAGGCGCTGGCTTTTTTGCTGCTGGCTTTTTTGCTGCTGGCTTTTTTGCTGCTGGCTTTTTTACTGCTGGCTTTTTTACTGCTGGCTTTTTTGCTGGGGCTTTTTTTACGGTTTCTTTTGCTGGAGCAACGTTCTTAGCTTTAGCCATTTTCGGCTTTTCAACGGGCTCAATTACAGCTACTTTTTTTTGACGTCTAACTCCAGAAGAACCTTTAGAAATCTTCCCTCTCTTAGACTTTTTATCTCCTTTACCCATTTTCAGTTTTTTAAATATTTTAAATATCTATGAATTTACAAAAAATAATGCAATTAGCTGTTATCGAATGCTTTCTTGTCTCCATTCCATAATTTGAAGCCTTTTCCACGGATCGTCACCAACTCAACATCAGCATCGTTTTTAAGATATTTACGTAATTTGGTAATGTAAACATCTAAACTTCTAGAATTAAAAAAGCTGTCGTCTCCCCATACTTTTAATAGTAAAGAGCGTCTGTCTGTAATTTGATTTTGATTTCGACAAAGCTCTGCTAAAATGTCGGACTCTTTATCGGTTAACTTTATTTCTAGTTTGCTTGTTTTTAAAATTTTAAAATCACTATCGAAAGAAAGTGCTCCAATTTGAAAAACCGAAGCAGTATCTTGATCATTAGTGCTGCCTAATCTTCTTAAAATAGCTTCTACCCTAGCAATTAATTCCTCTACGCTAAATGGTTTTTTCACATAATCATCTGCGCCAATTTTAAAACCTTTAATTACATCTTCTTTTAAAGACTTTGCGGTTAAAAACAAAATGGGAATGGACTTATCTATGGCACGAATTTCTTCTGCTAAGGTAAAGCCATCCTTTTGAGGCATCATTACATCAAAAATACAGATATTAGGTTTGAATGATAAATAGTTTTTAAAGGCCGTATTTCCGTCTTCACACAAACGCACTTCAAAATCTCTGGACTCAAAACATTCTTTGGTTATTAATCCAATAAAAGGATCATCTTCGGCGATTAATACTTTAATTTTTTCGCTCATAGGGTAAATAAATTATAAATGTAGTTCCTTTATTTTTTTCACTTGTAACTTTAAGTTTTCCATCGTGCATTTCAACAATATCTTTAACATAACTTAAGCCTAAGCCATACCCTTTTACATTGTGTATGTTTCCTGTAGGTACTCTGTAAAATTTATCAAAAACTCGTGAAAGTTCGTCTTTGGAGATTCCAATACCCTTATCAGAAAGTTTAAGAACAATGCCTTTATCGTAATTTTCTGTAGCAATTAGTATTTCTGGCTTATTAATAAAATACTTATTAGAATTGTCAATTAGATTATACAGAAGATTATTAAAATGTACTTTATCTGCAAAAATAAAATCTGGATTGGCATTTAACTCACAAACTAAAACACCCTTTTTCTTTTGTACCTGCATCGATATGGTGTCCACAACATTCTCTATAAGATCATTAAGATGATGGTACTCTTTGTTTAGTGTGATCCCACCCTTATCGTATTGGGCAATGTTTAGCACTTTCTCAACCATAGTACTTAGCCTCTTTAATTCTCTTCTTGAAATATCTAAGTAATTAAGGCTTTTTTCTTTATTATTTCGAACATCAAAATTCACCAGAGCCTCAAGAGCTAAAGAAACTGTAGAAATAGGTGTTTTTAATTCGTGCGTCATATTATTGATGAAATCTGTTTTAACTTCCGATAGCTTTTTTTGCTGGTAAATAATATGTAATGCATATGCAAAACAGGCCAAAACAATAAAAATGAGCAGCAGTGAGCTTAGTAGGATAATCCATGTTTTTTGTAATAATAGTTTCCCTTTATGGTAAATGAATAAATGAGTGAAATAGGGAGTGGATATACTACTCAAAATAACCGGACTTTTATAGCCAAACAGAACCGTTGTTTTTAAAGTCTCGGGATCTTTGTAATAGATGATTTTATTGTTGAGGTTAGATATTGCTAAATTATATTCATTATCGATTCCTATAGCATGAAGTTCTTGGTCAAGAATGGCCAGTAAACGGTCGAAATTAATAATTTTTGGCTGACTAACAGTGGTTAATAAATTATTTAAAAGACCATTAACTTTCGCCATATAATCGATCCCCATATTTTTAATGACGCTGCCATTATCTTTGCCAGAACTATCTACTATTTGATGAGTACTGCGGTGGAACATGTTATAGGAACTTGGTGTATTCTTAGGGATATTTGAAATAGAATCAGACAATAATGAAAAATAATCTAAACCCTCCATACTTTCGCTCAGGTAACGATCGGAAGTGCGCGCTAAAACACGATTGATCTCCCAATCGAGTTCCCTTTTATTGGCTTCAAAATAATTACTAACCCAGTACCACTGGAAAGCAATTAACCCAAGCAGAGAAAAACTCATTAGGGTAACTATACTGTATAAATTTCTCTTCGACATACTCAAAAATACACTTTAACATGAATCAATAAGACAGCTTAACAATCTTTAACTTTCTATGATTTATTTATCTAAACTTAAATAACTCAATAGGCCAACATTAGGTATGTAAAATTTTGTAAATTAGAAAAAATAAAAAATCATGAGAAAATTAATCGGAATTTTTAGTTTGTGTAGTTTACTCGCTTTTACAGCTTGCAATCAGAACTCAGAATCGAGTAGTAAAAAGAGTGAAGTAAAAACACCTGTAGCTATAGAAGCTACTCCTGTAGTTCAAGAAACAGAATATGCAGCACATGAATGCTCAGATAAATGCACTGCAGAGGGTTGTTATCATGCACATGGAGAGCAAGAGCATGTATGCGACGACAATTGTCATTTTGGACACAATCATTAAATATTTGAGTTTTTAATAAAAAACAGCGCATTATATCTTTATAGCGCTGTTTTTTTTTGCGCTGACTGGTAAAGAGCCAACCAGCCTAAAATAAAAAACAAACCACCAAGTGGAGTAACAGCACCTAAGAGGGTGTAATTTGTTAGGGATAAAATATACAAGGAACCCGAGAAAACGAGTATTCCTAATAGAAAGAATCTAACAGCCCAAATTAAATACTTACTTTCATTAAACCTCATTAACAAGCCTACAATTAACAGAGCTATAGCATGGTAAAATTGGTACCTAACAGCTGTTTCAAAAGTCTCTATACGACTGTTATTAGATAATATTTCTTCCAAACCGTGTGCTCCAAATGCGCCAATCAGTACTGAGATTGCACCAAGTGCAGATGCAATTTTAATCGTTTTAAAAAAGTCCATAATTTGTTTTATTGATTTAATTACAAAATCAAATTTAAAAATTTATCTTCCACGATCTACCAATCATACAAAAGAAGAATCGTTAAAAAAATCACTACATTTGCAGGCTCAAAATTAGCACTATGATTTCTGCAAACAATGTTTCCATTCAATTTGGAAAAAGAGTATTATTCGACGATGTAAATGTTAAGTTCCACGGAGAGCGCTGTTATGGTATGATAGGTGCCAACGGAGCTGGGAAATCGACCTTTCTCAAGGTATTGTCTGGAGAAATGGAGGCTAACACAGGACAAGTTAGCCTGGAAGCTAATAAGCGAATGGCCGTACTTAGTCAAGATCACTTTAAGTACGATAACCAGACAGTATTGAATACTGTAGTTATGGGACACCAAGATTTATGGCAGCTGATGCAGAAAAAGGATGCTATTTATGCAAAACCTGACTTTGATGAAGCTGATGGACTTCGCGCTGCAGATTTGGAAATTGAGTTTGAAGAAATGAATGGTTGGAATGCAGAATCTGATGCCTCGAATATGCTTTGTGGTTTAGGTATTCCTGCCGAAGATCATTATAAACTAATGAAAGATTTAGAGGGTAGCATTAAAGTAAGAGCCTTATTAGCTCAGGCCTTATTTGGAAACCCAGATGTACTTATTCTTGATGAACCAACCAACCACTTAGATTTAAAAACCATTGAATGGTTAGAGGATTTCTTACTTAACTTTAAGAATACCGTAATTGTGGTTTCTCACGACAGGCACTTTTTAGATACGGTTTGTACAAACATTGCCGATATAGATTTCGGTAAAATTAAATTATTTACAGGAAATTATTCGTTCTGGTACGAGTCGAGCCAACTGGCATTAAGACAACGTTCTTCAGCTAATAAAAAAGCGGAAGACAAACGTAAGGAATTGCAAGAATTTATTTCTAGATTTAGTGCAAATGCCTCCAAAAGTAAACAAGCTACAAGTCGTAAAAAGCTATTAGAAAAAATAGATCTAGACGACATTCAGGCATCGAGCAGAAAATATCCAGCAATTATATTTGATCAAGAACGAGAAGCTGGCGATCAAATATTAGAAGTTGAAAACCTAAGTGCGCATAGCGAAGACGGAACATTACTTTTTGATAAACTAAACTTTAAGGTTAATAAGGGTGACAAAATTGCGCTTTTGGCAGAGAATAAACTGGCCTTAGAAGCTCTTTACGAAATACTGGATGGGAAACGAATAGCGAGTTCGGGTAGTTTTTCTTACGGTCAAACAATTACACAGGCTTTTTTGCCCAACGATAATGCAAAGTATTTTGATACTGATGATAATTTAATTGACTGGTTGCGTCAGTTTTCGGAAGTTAAAGATGAGGTTTATGTTCGTGGATTTTTGGGTAAAATGCTCTTTAGTGGAGAGGAGACTTTCAAATCTGCACGTGTTCTTTCTGGAGGAGAAAAAGTAAGATGCATGCTTTCGAGAATGATGTTAGCTCAGGGAAATTTACTGATGTTTAACGAACCAACATCTCACTTAGATTTAGAATCTATACAAGCCTTAAACAATGCGATGAAAGAGTTCAAGGGTACTGTTCTTTTTTCTTCCCATGACCATACAATCATTCAATCTGTTTCTAATCGTATTTTAGAAATTATGCCACACGCTCAGCACGATAAGCTTATGGAATACGATGAGTTTATTGAGTTTAAAAAAGGCTTGGAAAAAAAGAAATAAATATAGGTTCTTACTAAGTTGTTTGGACTTAAACCCAGCAGAAACGTTTTTAGCTGTTAATTAAGTACATTTTTTGAATAGTTGCACTGAACTCAGTCCAAACTTCGCTCACTATAACAGCGGCGGGTTTAATTTCTGTAATGGATGAGGATATTTGTCCAATTTCTAGCTCCCCTTCTATTAAGTCGCCTTCAAACATGCCTTTTTTTGCTCTACCTCGGCCAAGTAATTTTCTTAGCTCATCTAGTGTGGCCTTGTTTTGTTGTGCGGTTTGTATGTCCTGGTAAAATTTATTTTTCAACAATCTAACTGGAGTAAGCTCTTTAAGAGAAAGTTCTGTAGCGCCTTCTTCTGCATTAATAATCAGGTTTTTAAAACTCTGATGGGCAGAAGATTCTGGTGTGGCAACAAATAAAGATCCGATTTGAACAGCCTCGGCACCTAAAGCAAAAGCAGCAGCCATAGCTCTTCCCGAACCAATTCCTCCAGCGGCTATAACTGGAATTCTCACCTTATCACATACTAAAGGTATAAGGCAAAGTGTGGTCGTTTCTTCTCTACCGTTATGACCTCCTGCCTCAAAGCCCTCGGCTACAATAGCATCCACTCCAGCAGCTTCTGATTTATTAGCAAACGAGACATTAGACACCACATGAACAACTTTAATTCCGTGTTGTTTAAAAACTGGAGTCCATTTTTTTGGAGATCCAGCAGATGTAAAAACAATAGGAACTTTTAAATCAATAATAGTTTGAACGTGTTCCTCTATATTTGGGTATAATAAAGGGAGATTTACCGCAAAAGGTTTGTCTGTTGCCTTTTTACATTTAATTATTTGTTCGCGTAAAATTTCTGGATACATAGAACCTGCACCAATAATACCAAGACCACCAGAATTACTAACAGCCGAGGCTAACTCCCAACCGCTACACCAAATCATTCCGGCCTGAACAATTGGCAAATCTATACCGAAGAGCTGTGTAATTCTATTGTTCATGTTTGTTGTAGTTAAAACGAATAAGTATTTTTTTTTATGAATGGATAGACTGGATTACTTTAGTAATCTGCATTTAGCTTCTTTTAAACCTTGTTGCGCTTTTAAAATATAAATTGAATTGGCTGGTAATTCAGATAAATCTATTGTTAAATTACTTTTGGGTTTACGTGATTCAAAGAAAACTTTTTCGCCCAAAATATTATAAATAGAAATTGAAACAAAATTATGCTTTTCAAAATAATCTAAATCTAAAACAAGAAGATCTGAAACCGGATTTGGGTAGAATCTTAAATTATCGCTTGGCAGTTCGGTTATGCTAATCAGTTGTAAAAGCGTTTCGAAATTCGGAACGCCAAAACCATACTCGTTGTTGCCATTAGGGTAAAGATGACCAGATTCTTGAATGAGTTCGAACAAATCCATACTAGACAATAGCGGTAATGCAGACCAAGCAGATGCAGCCATTCCTGCTAGAATAGGCGAAGAAAAAGAAGTTCCATTAGCTGTTCTTATTCCATTGTTTAAATTACAAACAACAGCGTTTAATCCTTGAGACACTACATTTGGTTTCATCCGCCCATCGGAGGTAGGTCCGCGAGAACTAAAAGAAGTTACAATACTGTCTGAGTCTACAGCACCAATAGTAAGTACACTGTCGCCATCAGCCGGAGCTGTTATATAATACCAATCAGAAGTACCGGAATTACCGGCAGAATTAACAACCAACATGCCTTTAGATGCTGCAATATCTGCTGCAATGGTTATAACTGTAGTATTACCATCCATGTCGGAATAACTGTGTGATTCTAATGAATCGTCTAATATTGAATATCCTAAAGATGTGTTAATAATATCGGCCCCAAAAGCATCTGCTTTTTCAGCAGCCAGTACCCAGTTGTCTTCTTCTAATAGTGTTTCAGAAGAGGTGTCTTCTGTTCTATACAACAAGTAAGAGGCATCTGGAGCAGTTCCGATCAAGCTATCGGGCATGTAGGCTCCCATGCAGGAAAGCACCATGGTTCCGTGGTAACCAATCGTATCAATAGAAAAGTCTAGATCCTGATTTAAAACAAAATCCCAGGTATCTAAAATTTTATTATTATCCCATAAATGATCGAACATAAATAAGCTGTCTACTTTATGAAAAGACGCATCTATTACGGCTATAGTAACTCCAGCTCCTTTAAAACCCTGTTCGTGTAAAACCTGACCATTTAACTGTGCAAGTTGACCAAATGAAGGCCCATACTCCGTATTAGAATGCTTTAGCGAATAATCATCGAAGTTTAGATCTGATGTTTTATTAAAATAGGTTTTCACTTTGTTAACCGATTTTACAAAAGGCAATTGTTTAATCCTGTTTACATCATTTGGAGAGGTAAGGTAAATTGAAACAGCATTTAACCAACGAGATTCGCTGTATATCTGGAAACCCAATTTAGATACTGCACTTTTGTAAGATGGAGAAACTGGATAATCGTTTGTTTGTATGCCCAAGTTTTGTACCTCTCGCCTTTCCAAAGAGGCTTCAGACAAGAAATCAGTAGGTAAAAACATTTCTATAGCTTCCTTTTTATCTGTAAAGGAAACCCAATACCGATTTTGAGCCGCTAAAAAAGTGGGTAAAAGCAGTAGTAAAATATTAACGGTGTTGTATTGTTTTAAGCTCATCTCCTTCTCTAATTACTGTTTTTATAAGATCTCCAAATTCATATACTTCCATTTTCTCTTGTAAACCTGAATTCGAATAATAGAACCATTTACCGTTTTTTAAACCCTTTTTATAATTCCCAGTTACTTTCTTTTTACCAGAGTTATGGTTTGACAGGCTTTGTCCGTGTAGCTGATTGTTTGAGTAATTGTCTTTTTGCAATACCTTTCCGTTGAAATTGTATTTTACCCAAGCACCATTTTTTATTCCAGCTTGCCAAGTAATGATTTCGGCAACAGTACTATCCGCATAGTACGTTCGTTCTTCGCCTTCTTTTAAACCATCTGTATAATTTTCCGTAGCTAGCATATAGCCTTTGGTACTAAAATATTTCCATTCTCCAATTTTCTTCTTTCCGCTAAACTTTCCCAGAGCTTCAACTCCACCTTTAGGTAAAAACATTACAGCAGATGAAATACCGCCAGGGGTTTCATAATTGCGCTGAGATACTAATTTATTATTTTGATCGTAAAAATTAAACAAGCCAATTTCCATATCGTCTTTAAAGGCACCCTCATACCTGGGAGAACCCCAAGGATAATCTTTAGACCAAACACCTTGTTTTAACCCATTTTCATCTAGTTGGTTTTGAGCAAATAGGATGCTTGAAGAAAGCATAAACAAGAAAAATATTTTTTTCATATCTCTAATTAATATGTTCGCACAAAGGTAGTGATCTATTAAAGGCAAAAAAAATACCCAGTCATAGACTGGGTATTTTTAGTAATAGTAAGTCTTAGTGTTGAATCGTTACTTTTTTCATTATTGAGGTATTCTGATCTGAAAGTTCAATAAAATACATCCCGTCAGCATAATTTTCGGTAGACAATTTAATAGTTGGAACTTTATTCGATTCTTCGAAAACAAGTTTTCCTTGTACGTCAAATACTTTTAGAAGAACGATTGCATCCCAATCGCCCGAAAGCTTAATAGAGGTTAAGCTATTTGAAGGGTTTGGGAAAATTTGAATAGAGTTACTTTCCTCAACTTCGTTCACAGAGATGCCGTAAGTATTGTACATCATAGTACCGGCATTTGCTATATTATCGCAAGAGTAATCTGAAGAATTTGAACTGTATACACAAGCTGTGTTGTTAATTTGGTAACGATCTATTATACGAACATCGTCTACGGTCCAACCCTCAACATTTTCGGTAGAATTTTCCTCGTCTGTAACATAGGTAAAACGTATGGTTATGGTTTCGCCCATATAATCGGATAAGTCTACCAGTGTATTTATAAATCCGTCACTTTCTCCCCAAAAGGAATCTATACCACCTAAAGGAGGCGAAGCTTGAGACACTCCTCTGTAATGACCTCTTATAAAACTAGAACTCACTTCTTCAAAATTTAATTCGTCGGTAGAAACAGAAATATAACCACCGTCGTAACTTGCTTCTGTACTGTATTTATGCCAAAAACTTAAGGTAGGCGCATTTCCTTGTACGATAAAAGGTTCTAATCCTAAATACGAAACAGAACGTTCGGCAATATTTGGAGCATACCAAGCATATTCTCCACTGTTTGCTTCAAAATCGATTAAAGACCACTCGGGGTCGTTTCCTTCTTCTGACCAAGTTATCCAGTAATAATCGTCATCTTCCATGTCGTCTTCAAAAATAATTTCACTAAAAAGATCTTCAGAAGGACTAACAGAATACGTACATTCAATAGAAGTTCCACTTTGCATGTCTCCTAAAGTAAAAGTTAAAATATTGCCATTTGTTTGTACATCGCAGGTAGAAGATTCACTTACATACGTTACATCGTTTTGTAAGGTATCCATAACATATACGCCTGTAGCATCTTCTGATCTGTGGTTGTATACTTTTAATGTATAAACTAAATCGTCTGTAGACTTAGAGTCTTCTTTTGCACTTTTCTCGATTTTAAGAGTTTTAATACATTCTGGTAGGTTATCAAAGGCTTGTGTTCCATCTCCTCTGTTTTGATCTGAACCAGCATCTGCAGAAAAACCAAGTCCTCTACGAGCGAAGGTTTCCCATATTATACAAGCGTTTTCACCGCCGTAAAGATATTCGTCGGCAAGCAATACTGCATCTCTCATTTCCACAAAATTAGCGTTACATGCTTGTAACTTTAAGCCATCTATAACCAGTTGCATAACCATATTATTACCACCTTCTCCATTGTATCTATCGGTATCGTATCCATAAACATCAACAAAGTTCCAGTATAAATCCCAAATCATAGTTGCCCAAACAGAACCAACGCCATGAGGAACCGATTCTGTAATAATATAATCGTAAGTCATCGGATTTAAACCCATGTCTCTGCTGTATGGATAAGAGCGTATTCCTCTCCCCTCATTATTCTCTGCAGAAACGTAAGTTCCTATACCTCTAGACATTTCGGCAAAATCACCTTCTTTAGCTGTCATTGCTAGTGCAAAAAAGTCACTCCATCCTTCTCCAGCTTGTTCATCGCCAGATAAGCAATTGCCTCCTGTTAAACGAGTAGAAATACCATGGCCATACTCATGGGCGATAATACCATTGTCAAAATCACCATCTAGATAAGATGGTCCTGGTGGTGAGTTGTTTACAAAAGTTGCGTTTATAGCACCATCGCCAGTAAGAAGGCTGTAGAAAGATTCTCCGTCTATTTTACTTAAGAAAACAGCGGGTATGGTAACATCAGCTCCGTCTGAACCGGCAGCCATTCCAATTAAACCTCCCACATTATTGTATATAATTACGGCTATTGCACCCGCATTTTGTGCATTTAAAGCTTTTAATCCAAACTCACATGTACCGCGACTTACTAAGGCTATTTTACCTGTAAGATTGTTTGTTAAGTCGTTGCACCCCTCATGAGCGTAGCTTGTTCCATCATCAACGTGTACTATATCGGCTGTTATAGGAATATTTGTAATTGATCCACCCCAATCTGTAGCTGGAGTTACCTCGTATACACCTGCCAATTGGTTTGGAGAATTAACAGTAAAGAGGTCAAACGGGTTTTCTGGTTTATCCCAAATGTACATTTGCATTACAGGATTTGTGCCGTCATTAGGGGTGTAAAAATTGGCATTATTTAAAGCAAAATTGGCATTTACTCCGCTAGAGTCTTGTGCTTGAGCGAGAACTTCGTCTCCACCAAATCCAGATTCTCCGTAATTGTTGTACTGAAAATTACCAGCCTCTGGATCGAATCCGTAATGGTACCAAACGTCGTGCATCATATTCGAAGTGTAAAATAGATTAACCATTGCGGCATCTAGATTTTGATCGGGCTCAGTCATTGGATTAAAAGGGAAATCAAAATGCAGTTCTGCACCTCCTGATGGTTCGTTACCAAAAGCTTGGGTTAATTGTTGAGGGTTTGAATCTGTTAAATCTGGAAATGAATGAACATTGTTACCTCTGGTAATAAGAAATTCGGGTCCATTTGCACCGTTGGTGTCGTGCCAACCATAGGGAGAGGCTTGAGCATTACTTGGCGCTACTTCTAATGTTCTGTTTCCGTGCGAGGGACTCTCTAAAGGTATTGCAAAAACATTGTAAGCTGATTCTGAAACGGGAAGAGTGGTAGATTCTTCTACTGCATCGATTGTTTCATGTGTGTTATGAGCACAAGCTAAATTAGCATTAAAGGTGCAATGTTGAACCCAATTGTACTTTTTAAGAATTTCACCAGTACTGGCATCAACTAAAACATTCCAACAATCTGTTGCATCTTTTTCATAAATAGTTAAATCCCATACTTTTTTTAATACGTTATTAACAGCATAATATGCACTCTTAACAGGAATTGGATCTAACGAAAAGTTAGCTTTGTAAAGAGAGGTAGATTCACTTTTTTTAGAGATTCTTTGCGGTTTAGAATACGTTATTTCTAAAATAGCACAAGCAGATGCAATAGCTTGAATTTGACTTAGACCCGTTTGATTAAAAATTTGTTTTGATTCTAAATCTTTAATAAAACTATTTTGAGTAATAAGCCATCCTTTGTCTGCTCTGTAATGAAGGCGGATTTCCGCTTTATGAATAGGTGTTCCTTGATAGTTTTGTTGTATAAAAACGTGGGTTAAACCTGTTTTATCACTTTGATATTGTCTGTAAATAGAATAGTCTTTATAGTCGTTTTGACTTAGATCAAGTAGTTCAGTATTTTTCTGTAAGTAAGCTTCAACTTCAGATTCTGCATTAAAAGATTGTGAAAAAACTAGAGAAGGAATAAGGACTAAACTGGCAAAAATAATTCTAAACTTCATAATTGTATATCTTTAGACGTAAAGTAACTAAATAATATATTGATTGAAGCTTAAATATTGTTAATAATTTGTTGTGCCATATTAAGCCAAGAATACTTCTTCTTTTCTTGTTTTACATTTTCTATAAAAGCAGCTTCTTTGTTGTTATCGTAGAAATCGTTAACCGCTAAAGAAATAGCTTTTGGATTTACATCTACAACATAACCGACTTTGTTGTGCGGAACAATTTCTGGCAAGCCACCGACATTGGTAACCAAAATGGGTTTGTCAAAATGGTAAGCAATTTGAGCTACTCCACTCTGGGTAGCTGACCTGTATGGTTGGACTAAAAGGTCGCAGGCAGAAAAAAATTGTGTTACATTTTCTTGAGGAATAAAGTCTGCAAAAAAATGAACTCTTGATTGTAAGCCTAATCTTTCTACCAACGAACGGTAATCTGATTCTGATTCGTAAAACTCTCCAGCAACTATAAGAGCTACATCTTTATTAATTGTTGTTAAAGCATTGATTAACAAATCTAAGCCTTTGTATTTTCGAATAAATCCGAAAAATAAAATGTACTTTTTATTGGGGTTTAAACCAAGCGTATTGATTGCTTCTTTCTTAGTGAGTAAATCTCCGAACTGATCGTAAACTGGATGAGGATGAAAGTTGATTATTGGATTATCGACAAAAGTAGAGATGTCTTTACCCACAGAATTAGACATTACTAAAAATTGGTTGTTTGATTTTAAAAAATAACGAGTTAACGATTGATCTCCAAATCTACTTTCGTGAGGAATAACGTTGTCACATAATGCAATAAGAGGTATTTTACCCCTAAGGCCCGAAATTTTTAATACCGAGCCTAAAGATGGGCCAATAAAGGGCAACCAAAAGCGGCTAATTACTAGATTTGGTTTTTGGCGCTTTAACCAAAAAGCAGCTTTAATCCAGGATAGAGGATTTATTGAATTTATTAAAGAATAAATTTCTAGCGCTGGTTTTGGCGCCTGAAAATCGAATTGACTTTTTCCAGGAAATAAAAAACTTGGGTATTGTAATGAAAATGATAGTATTGAAACCTCATGCCCTAATTTTATTAGAGCCAAAGCTAAGGAGTGGTTACTGTCTGCAATGCCTCCACGTAATGGGAATGCAGGTCCTATGAGTATGATTTTTTTTTTAATCAAGAGACTTAATTCAATCGATCTTCGATAATATACTTATTTCTCTCGGAGTTAGAACGCGAGACGAGTTCTGCAATAAAACCAGTCATAAACAATTGAACTCCAATAATCATGGCAAGAATTCCAAAATAAAACAAAGGTCTATCCGTCATGTTATACGCTTGCCAAATTAATTTAGCTACGACGAGATAAGTAGCAATTCCGAAGCCTACGGAAAAGCTTAAAACACCAAGCAAACCAAAAAGATGCATGGGCTTTTTACGGAATTTAGAAATAAACATGACCGTTAAAAGATCTAAAAAACCGTTAATAAACCGTTCCACACCAAATTTAGTTACACCATATTTTCGTTCCTGGTGTTGTACTATTTTTTGTCCAATTTTATCAAAACCAGCCCATTTAGCTAAAACGGGAATGTACCTGTGCATTTCGCCATATACTTCTATGTTCTTAACTACTTTATGGTCGTATGATTTTAGCCCACAATTAAAATCGTTTAGACTTATGCCAGACATTTTTCTGGTAGCCCAATTAAAAAGCTTGGTCGGAATTGTTTTGGTTAAAGGGTCAAATCGTTTTTCTTTATACCCCGAAACAAGGTGTAAACCCTCTTCCTTAATCATTCTGTAAAGCTCGGGTATTTCTTCAGGACTGTCTTGTAGGTCTGCATCCATGGTAATAATAACATCACCAATGGAAGCTTCGAATGCAACAAAGAGCCCAGCCGATTTTCCGTAATTTCTTCTAAATTTTATGGCTTTAACCGATGGATCGTTTTTAGCTAAATTCTCGACAATGTTCCAGGAGTTGTCTGTGCTTCCGTCGTCTACAAAAATAATTTCGTAGCTATAAGAATTCGCAGTCATCACACGAGTAATCCATGAATGTAATTCTGGGAGAGACTCCGCCTCGTTAAAAAGAGGAATGCATATAGATAGTTGTAATTTATTCACTTTATTCTTCGCTAAATTCAGGTTTTTCATTCTTTGTGAAAGCTGCAACTAGTAAGCCAAAAACAGTATAAAATATGATCGAGAAAATATACCCTTTAAATAAGCTTAAAGGATCAAAACTCGAACCTTCTTCTAAAGCTTTAATTGATTCCTCAATTTGAGACTCACTCATTCCCAAACTTTCTAATTGTGCTACTGTTTTATTAATAACAGCATCTACCATTTCGATTGCAAATGAGGGATCTATTACATTGTAAAGTAAAATACTTGCAAAAATATTAATAAAACCACCAGCGATTAAAATACCTGTACATGAGGAAAAAGCTTCTCTGAAACTTATAAAGCCATCATTTCGAGTTCTTAATTTTCGGGTATGATAGATTGGAAATACAATCATTAAAGCTAAGGAACCGAAAGAAATAACATAATTCGTTGCCAACTCTGGGCCTCCTAGGTACGTTATCATTGTTAGAGCTACGAGTATACAACCAAAATTTAATCCATTTTTGAGGATGTGTTGTTTTAATTCTTCAGACATATTTATTTTATTAGTTTTTAACAAAGATAATAATCTATCTAAAAGGTACAAGTACTATAAGGTTTAAGCATAAAAAAAGCCTCCCGATTTCTCGGGAGGCTTTAAATAATTAAGGTTAAATATTACTGAACAATTTTCTTTTCAACTGTTCCGTCGTTGTATAAGTACAATACAACTTCACCTTTAAATTGGTTTTCAATATTTACTTCTTGACCTAGCATATTCACAACTTTTACAAGCGAGCGAATATCATTAGGATGAACATCTGCTTCCAAGTTTGCAGCCCATTGAGGAACTGTTGGAGACATTGCAATACGCTCACCATTGATGTTTGGCCAAGTGTAATTAGCTGTAGCAGCATCGGTTTTAATTTGGTAACCTTGACCTGGAATAAAGTCTCCGATACCGTTAAAACCAA
>CAWVTK010000003.1:0-35024 GCA_963933205.1 uncultured Flavobacteriales bacterium | reverse complement strand
TAAAATATTTAAAAAGAGTGCTGTGCTGCGAAATTGCTGGTGTATAAACAATTAAAATACGATTTGGATTGTTAAACGAACTAGGTATAGATGCTATCTCGTCTTTATTAAATACAGTACAAGATGCTTGCTCTAAGGATCGAGTTATTGCTGAGCTACTTTTATCGTATCCGGCAACCTCGTAATTCAATTCGGCAAAATAACGAGCCAGGGCACTCATGCCAATGCCTCCAATTCCGAGAAAATAAATTTGTTTTAAGTGATCTAATTTAATCATTGCAAATTTGTTCTATTAGATTTACAATTTTATGCGCTGCTTTTGGCTGTGCCATGCTTTTACAATTGGCAGCCAGTTCTTGTTGTTTTTGTGGATTCTCCAACACTAACTTTAAGGCTACAAAGAGCTGATTGTCCATATCTTTTTCCTCTACTAAAATAGCTGCATGATTCTTCACTAGAGTCAAAGCGTTTTTCTTTTGATGATCTTCGGCAACATTAGGTGAGGGGATTAAAATAGAGGTTTTCCCAAGAGAAGTTAGCTCTGATAAAGCAATAGCTCCCGCTCTTGAAACAACGACATCTGCAGCTGCATAAGCTAATGCCATATCGCTAATAAAGGCTTTTATTTGAGCTCCAGAACCTAGGGTGCCTTGTGCTTTTATACATGTATCATAATATAAATTTCCCGTTTGCCAAATTAACTGAACCTTGTTCGTTGCAAACCATGCACTGTTTGCTAAAACTGTTTCGTTTATGCGTTTGGCTCCTAAACTTCCTCCTACAATAAATACAGTAGGCTTGTCTGTAGTAAATCCAAAAGCAGCTAAAGCTTCGTTCTTTTTGTAGTTTGAAAACTCTATTTCAGAGCGGATAGGGTTTCCAGTTAGCTGCAGTTTATTCGCAGGAAAAAAGCGTTCTAATCCTGGATATGCAACACAAATTTTGGTTACCCTAGAAGCTAATATTCTATTGGTAATACCTGGATAAGAGTTTTGCTCTTGTATAAGTGTAGGTATTTTTAAAAGTGAGGCAACCCATAGGATTGGCCCACTTGCAAATCCGCCTGTACCGATTACAACATGAGGTTTGAAACGAAGTATTGTGAAGAAAGATTTTACAATGCTAAAAAGTAATTTGATGGGAAAAAGTAGGTTTTTAAGCGAAAGTGATCGCTGAAAACCAGAAACCCAAAGTCCAATAATTTTAAACCCTGCTGCAGGAATTTTCTCCATCTCCATACGGTCGGAGGCGCCAACAAAGAGCAAATTGATATTTTTGTTTCGTTTTTTCAACTCTTTTGCAATAGCTATTGCAGGAAAAATGTGTCCTCCTGTACCTCCACCACTAATTAGAATTTTTTTAGTCATTTAGCTCTGCACTTTCTGGTTTTGGTAAACCATTACTAATACTCAAAATTAAGCCTAAGGCTGCGCATGTCATCCAAACAGAAGAGCCTCCTGCACTAATTAAAGGAAGTGTTTGGCCGGTAACGGGGAGTAAACTCACAGCAACAGCCATATTAATAAATGCTTGAGAAACGATAGAAATACCTAAACCTATAACCATTAAAACGGCAAAGTCGTCGTCACATTTACTGGCAATTTTTAGTACTCTAAAGAGTAAACTTAAGTACAAAAAGATAACAAATAGGCCTCCAAATCTTCCATATTCTTCAATAATAACAGCGTAAACAAAATCGGAAGAAGATTGAGGTAAGAAGTTTTTTTCGACACTCTTTCCAGGGCCTTTTCCCCAAATTCCGCCGCGTGCTATAGCCATTTTAGCATGGTGAACTTGGTAACTTATACAATCATTGTCCAGGTAACACTCGATACGAGAGTTCCAGGTGGCAACCCTGTTACTAATAGTTGGGTAGGTGGTTACAACGGCGTAAAAGGAGGCTAATGAGCCCAGCCCAATAAAAAGCATTATACTTAACCATTTTAACGAGTATCTGCCAACAAACATGATCAAAAAACTGATCATAAAAATAATGGCAGATGTAGAAAAGTTAGAAGGAAGTATTAATCCGCAGATTAAAATTACAGGGCCTAAAATAGGAATAAACGAATGCTTAAAGGATTTTAGCTTGTCTTTGTAGTGAACCAAATTTCTGGCTAAAAGAACAAATAAAGATACTTTTGCCAACTCAGATGGCTGAAACGTAAAGCCCACTACCCTAATCCATCTGCTGGCATTTGCGCCGTTTATAGACTCGCCACCGCTTATGGCCCAACAAACCAACAGAACTGCAAAGCCAAAAATAAGTAAGGAACTATTGTAAAAGTACTTGAATGGTATTTTAGAGAGCAGCCACATGATAAAAAAGCCAATTCCTAAGTGGAACAAGTGCTTAATTAAAAAAGACATCGTATCTCCTTGCTTGTAGGCAAAGGCTAAATGAGAGCTTGCACTGTACACAAGAACAATGGATACTAGGGAGAGCAAAACAGCTATCGTCCAAATGTATTTATCTCCTTTTATGTGGTCTGTCCAAGTCAATTTACAATAGTCTTATTTGTTTTTTAAACTGTCTACCTCTGTCTTCGTAATTTGCAAATAAATCAAAGCTTGCGCAGGCAGGAGACAGTAATACTGCGTCGCCTTTATTGGCTAATTTATAAGCCATCTTAACAGCAGATCTCATTGTGTTTGCCTCCATTATTACCTCCACACTAGCTCCAAAGGTTTTAATCAATTTGGAATTGTCTAGTCCTAAGCAAATAATAGCACTTACTTTTTTTGATACAAGAGGAATCAAGTCTTCGTAATTATTGCCTTTGTCTACCCCTCCACAAATCCAAACTACTGGCCTAGACATACTGTCTATGGCATACCAAGCAGCATTTACGTTAGTTGCCTTCGAATCGTTAATATAATCTACCCCATACACTTGAAGTACCGGTTCTAGGCGATGCTCAATTTTCTCGAAGTCTGAGAGGCAATCTCTCACAATATCATTTGTAATGCCCAATAATTTTGCTGCAATACCTCCAGCCATAGAGTTGTAACTATTGTGCTTACCTTGTAATGCTAATTCATGAATATTCATAGTTAACTGCTCTAGGTTACTATTAATGTTAATTTTGTTGTCAATAAGGCTTGCACCTTTAGTAATTATTTGTTCTCCAAAGGGTAGCAATTGCGCTTTTACTTTGTGTAAATTCTTTTTAAGCCATGTGTCGTCGTTCCAATAAATAAAGTAATCGTTCTTAGTTTGATTTTCGGTAATTCTCATTTTTGAGGCTACGTAATTTTCCATTTTACCCTGATATCAATCTAAATGGTCAGGGCTAATGTTAAGCACAATAGCAATAAAAGGCTTAAACTGATGAATATCATCGAGCTGAAAACTACTCAGTTCCAAAACCCAATACTCATGATCATTGTTGGCCAAGGATCGCGCAAAACTAGCGCCTATATTTCCTGCTAAAGCAACGTCAAAATTAGCTCCTTTAAGGAGGTGATTTAACAAGGTTGCCGTAGTTGTTTTACCATTACTTCCTGTAATTGCAATGATTTTACCTTTGCAAAACCGGAATGCAAACTCAATTTCTGAAAGAACTTCTATCCCTTTAGTTCGTGCTTTTGCCAAAAGCTTAGTTTCGGGTATTCCGGGGCTTTTAATAAGCAAGTCGGCAGAGAGTATTTTCTGCTCACTATGCATGCCTTCTTCCCAACTAATGTTGTTTTTGTTTAGCTCGACTTTATAGGTTGCTTTTATCAAACCAAGGTCACTTACAAAAACGTCTAATCCATTTTTTTTGGCCAAAATTGCTGCGCCAAGACCACTCTCTCCGGCACCTAATACTGCGATCATTTTAGCGAAGTTTTAGCGTAACAAAACTTAATATTGCGAGCATAATTCCTACAATCCAAAATCGAGAAACTATTTTACTTTCGTGTAAGCCTGCTTTTTGATAATGATGATGGAGAGGCGACATTAGGAATATTCGTTTTCCTACTCCATATTTTTTTCGAGTATATTTAAAATAAGTAACCTGTAAAACCACCGATAAATTTTCGACAAAAAAGATTCCACATATTATTGGAATAAGTAATTCTTTACGGATTGCTATGGCAAAAACTCCAATAATAGCTCCAATGGCTAAACTCCCTGTATCGCCCATAAATACTTGAGCTGGATAAGAGTTGTACCACAAAAAGCCAAAACAAGCTCCTACAAAAGAACAGATGAAGATGACCAATTCTCCAGAATTAGGTATGTACATAATGTTTAAATACTCGGCAAAAATAATGTTACCAGATACGTATGCAAATACGGCCAATACAAGTCCAATAATAGCAGAAGTACCTGTTGCCAAACCATCTATTCCATCGGTTAGATTTGCTCCGTTTGAAACGGCAGTTACAATAAAAATAACCATTGGTATAAAGATTAGCCAAGCCCAATCTTCGGCCTTGTCTATTGCCCACGATAAAACATCGGAGTAATCAAATTCGTTGTTTTTAAAAAAAGGAATGGTCGTCATGGTAGACTTGATATCCGTTTGGGTATAAACTATTTCGGAGCTGTTAGTGCTTGTTTTTACTTGTTCTCTCATGACCACGTCGGGATGGAAATACAGTATGGACCCTACAATGATTCCTAAGGAGACTTGTCCAAGAATTTTAAATTTCCCGGCTAAACCATCTTTGTCTTTTTTAAACACTTTTATATAGTCGTCTAAAAAACCAATTAAACCCATCCAAACAGTGGTAATTAACATTAGGATTATATAAATATTATCGAGTTTTGCAAACAGTAAGGTTGGAATTAAAATAGCACTAAGAATAATGATGCCTCCCATGGTTGGAGTACCCGCTTTTTCTGTTTGTCCTGCTAAACCTAAATCTCTTATACTTTCTCCTACTTGTTTTTTTGCCAAATACTTAATAATCGTTTTACCAAAAATCATGGATATTAACAAGGATACAATAACTGCCATTGCAGCTCTAAAAGAAATATATTGGAACACTCCAGCTCCGGATAAGTCGAATGTTTCGTGTAAATACTTGAATAAATAATACAGCATATGTTTAGTCTTTAAAATGTGCTTTTAAAACAGCCAAGTCATCAAAAGGAAATCGTTCTCCTTTAATTTCTTGGTATTTTTCATGTCCTTTTCCAGCAACCAATAAAATATCATCCGCACTGCAAAGCGTTAAGCCTAGGTTTATAGCTTCCTTTCTATCTTCAATACTTACTATTTTTCTGAGTTGAGAATTGGTTAAACCCAATTTCATGTGTTCAATAATTACTTTTGGGTCTTCGTTTCGTGGATTATCAGAAGTTAAAATAACTTGATCGGCCCATTTGCATGCAGAAGCAGCCATTAGTGGTCTTTTACCATGGTCTCTATCGCCTCCACATCCGATGATACAAACAACTTTTTCTTTTCCTGAACGTATATCATCTATTGTATTCAATACATTATCTAAGGCATCAGGCGTGTGGGCATAGTCTACTATAGCTGTTACTCCTGTTTCCGTTTTAAACTGCTGAAACCTGCCATCTACTGCATTTAGAGAGGACAAAACAGTGAGCACCTGAAGCGCATCTTCTCCAAGCTCGATTGCAGCGGCATAGCTAAGCAATAGGTTTGCTGCATTAAAATGACCAATTAATTTTGTGTATACGTCTTGTCCGTTTACATTTAGGTGTAAACCACTAAATTGACTTTCGATTATTTTGCATTTATAATCGGCATTGGAACGCAAAGCAAAAGTCTTTTTAATTGCTTTTGAATGGTGTAACATGGTAGCACCATGTTTGTCATCTTTATTTACTATGGCAGTTGCTTTTGAAGACAGTAGGTCAAAAAATTGTTTCTTGGCTAGTATGTAGTCGTCAAATGTTTTGTGGTAATCGAGGTGGTCTCTACTTATGTTCGTGAATAAAGCAATGTCAAAATCTAAGCCTACAATTCTTCCTTGATCTATAGCATGCGAGCTTACTTCCATAAAACAATATTTGCAGCCACTTTCTACCATTTCATAAATCAATTGATTTATACGGATGGCATCCGGTGTTGTATGTGTTGCGTTTATTGAGCTGGGGCCTATTTTATAAACAACAGTAGACAATAGTCCTGCTTTGAGCCCAAGGGCTTGAAATAGGTTGTAGAGCAATGTTGCAACAGTTGTTTTTCCATTGGTTCCTGTTACGCCTACTAGTTTTATTTTTTCTGATGGATTATCGTAAAAGTTTGAAGCAATAATACCGAGAGCTTTTGCTGCATTAGGTACTTTTACATACACTACATTAGAATTTAAGTTTTGTGGCAACTCTTCGCAAACGATAACTACAGCACCAAGTTTTAGAGCACTTTCTATAAAAGAATGCCCGTCAGAAAGCGTTCCTTTTACAGCAACAAAGAGGCTGTCTTTTTGCACAAATCTAGAGTCAAAACAAACATGAGGAATCGCAATATTTGTGCTTCCTTCAATGAGCTCTAAATCTACTTTGTACAATAGGTCTTTTAGCAATTTCATTACAATAGGCTTAGTGTTACTTTTTGATTTTCTGTAATTTTAACTCCCGCTTTTAGAGATTGTGTTTTTACTTTTCCTTTTCCGAGTAATTCGACAGATAATCCTCTGTTTTCTAGTAAGTAAATGGCGTCCATAGACGACATTCCCTTTAGGTTAGGCATAATGTCTGATTCGAAATTTCGCTCCTTAAAACCCTCTTTAGATCCTATTAACCATGCATCTTTTGAAGAAGAAGTATGGATTGGATAAGACAATTCTTTATGTAAGGAATTCAACTCATTGGTTGTACCGGTATAATTGTTTGCGATGATTCCTTTTAGCTCAGGCACCAGCACAGGCTCTTCTGCATACAAGGTATTTCTAATTTCTTCGAATACAGGAGCCGCTACTATGTTACCATAAAATCCAAGTTCTTTTTTTGGTTTTGTAACCACTACAATACAAGAGTATTTAGGGTTTTTAGCTGGAAAATAACCCGCAAAAGAGGCTCTATACTCTGAGCCATATCCGCCCTTACTCGCAATTTTTGCAGTACCTGTTTTTCCAGCACAGGTATGTTCTTTTGAATATATATTTTTGGCCGTTCCTCTTTCTACAACACCCACCAACAAATCTTGAAGTATAGACGTGGTTTTATTGGAGCATATACTAGGTTTTAAAACTTCAACTTTTTGTAATTTGACAATATGCTCCCCTTGTTGTATTCTATCTACCAAATAGGGTTTTACCAACTCGCCATTATTCGCTACAGCATTGTAAAGAGCTAATATTTGTAAGGCACTCATTTTTAATTCGTATCCATAAGCAATCCAGGGTAAAGAAACGCCAGACCAGGTAGAATCACTTCTGTTTTTAATCCAAGGTTCTGCTTCGCCTAAAAGTTCAAAATCTAATTTATTACTTACACCCAAACGAGCTAAACGATCTATAAACTCTTGTGGTTTGTCTTCGTATAGATCAACTATAGTTCGAGCAATTCCAATATTGGAAGACACTTCAAAAGCTCGAGCAATAGATATTTTTCCGTGGCCTCCTCGGTTAGCATTTGAGTCTTTCATTTTTCTATCGTAAAATTGAAAGACTCCATTTTTAGTATCCACTATGTTAGAGGTATCTATTTTCCCATCTTCCAGGGCAACTAATAGCGAGGCAAGTTTAAAAGTAGAGCCTGGTTCGTATGCCGCTCCAAAAGCAAAATTGAAGTTCTCTGCGTACTTCTGCTCTTTTGTGCGTTGCAAACTAGACATGGCACGTATTGCTCCTGTTTTAACATCCATTAAAATTACAGAACCACTTTCGGCTTCAAACTTTTCTAAACTGGTTAGCAATGCTTTCTGTGCTACGTCTTGTATTTTAATGTCTATAGTGGAGTAAACATCTGCTCCAGACTCTGGCTCTACATCTTGAGAATTACTTAAAGGCTTCCATACACCTCCGTTAATTTTCTGCATCATTTGCAGTCCATTTTTTCCTTTAAGATATTTGTTAAACGATTTCTCAATTCCAACATCATGGACCTCTCTTCCGTAGCCAATTGTACGGACGCATAAAAAACCAAAAGGTCTAATCCTATGGGTTTGTTGTGTGTACACGAAACCCCCTTTAAACCTACCTTTATTTATAATTGGTAATTTTTTTACCTCTTGAAGCTCGGAGTATCTTACACCTGATTTGAGCCTCAAGTATTGTTTTTTTGTTTTTCTGGATTGCAGTATTTTTTTTTGATATTGTGCCGGACTCAAATCATTAAATAGCGAAGAAAGACCTTGGGCTAAGGCTTTATAATTATTGTTAAATAAAGTATCTGACGGTTGCGTTGCATCTATTGCAATGGTATAAACGGGCATTGAAGTAGCTAACAAATTACCCTTAAAGTCGTATATATTACCACGAGGAGATGGAATTTCTCGTAAAGCCAAAATAGGATCGTTTTGACCTAAGCTACTCTCCATTTCCGATTGAACCCTCAAAAGCTGTATAAATACAGCTATCGCAGCGAGCGTAATTAGCGAGCTAATAAGCATAACTCTCAGAAATATGGATTTTTTGTCGGTCATTACTTATTCGGAAAATTTAATTTTAAATGGCGCTTTGGTAGGTTCCGAAAGACCCATTGCTTTTAAGTCTTCTGCTACTTTTGTGGGCTTACTTAGCGACATTAGTTTTGTTCTCATGTCGATGTGTTTTGAGCGTAAATCTTTTAACTGCTCACTAAGCTTGCTAATTTTAAATACTTTACGGTCTATCTGATGGGAGCTGTAAATAACCAAAATCGCTAAAGTGGAAAAAAACAAAATCATGCTCCATGAGCTAGCAATTAATTTGTTTGGAGCAAGTTTATTTTGATAGAACTCTTTAGCTCTACTTCCAAATGCATTAAACAATATATTCCACTTCGATTTTGTCAAGACTATAATTTTTCTGCTACGCGTAATTTTGCACTACGGGCGCGGTTATTTCGCTCTATTTCTTCTTTTGATGGCAGTATTGGTTTTTTACTTATCTTTTTAAAGCTTAAAATTTTGTTGCCGTAAAAGTCTTGTGCTAACTCACCTTCAAAATTTCCTTTTTGTATTAAGTTTTTTACCAAGCGGTCTTCTAAAGAATGATAAGATATTACCACTAATCTACCTCCTGGGTTTAATACGTCTGTTGCTTGCAACAACATTTCTTTTAAAACATTAAGCTCGTCGTTAACCTCAATACGAATGGCTTGAAAAACCTGAGCAAAAAATTTATTTTCGAGCATGGCAGGCGTAAAAGGTTTGAGCAAACTTTTCAATTCACTAACGGTAGATATAGGCCCGTTTATTCTTGCTTCACAAATTATTCGGGCAACAGTACCCGGGCGCTTTAGCTCCCCATAAAACTTCAAGATATTTCGTAAATCTTCTTGAGTATATTCGTTAATTACTTTATAGGCATTTAAGGCTGCATTCTGGTCCATTCGCATATCCAAATCCGCTTCGAAGCGAGTAGAAAAGCCTCTGTCTGGTACGTCAAACTGATGAGAAGAAACACCTAAATCGGCTAAAAGTCCATCAATTTTTTTAACTCCATACATTCTCAACGAACCTTTTAAGTACTTGAAATTTGCATTTATTAAGGTAAATCTATCGTCCTTTATTTCGTTTTTTAAAGCATCATCATCTTGATCGAAGGCATATAAATGACCTGTGCTGAGTTTTGAAACTATAGATCTAGAATGACCTCCTCCACCAAAAGTAACATCAACGTAAGTTCCTTTTGGATTAATATTTAAACCGTCCAAACATTCGGCTAATAATACGGGGTCGTGGTACTTACTCATGCGCTGTAGATTTGTTGGGAGTTCCCATAACCTGCTCTGCCAAGTTGCCAAATTCTTCAGCACCTTGGTTAAGCATGCGCTCGTATTGGTCCTTGTCCCAAATTTCTACAATACTCCCCACAGAGGCCAAAACCATCTGCTTGTCAATTCCAGCGAAATTAATCAGGTCTTTCGGTATCTGTATTCTAGAGGTGCTATCTGCCTCAACCACTCGAACGCCTGCTGTAAACATTCTAATGAAATCGTTATTCTTTTTCACAAAACGATTTAGCTTGTTCACATCATCCATAATTAAATTCCAACCGGCCATTGGGTGTAGCTCTAAGCAGGTGTTGAATACAGACCGTTTTAATACAAAACCTTCCAGGAGCTCTGCAGCTAACTGTTTTTTTAGGCCAGCAGGAAGCATTAAACGCCCTTTGGCATCAGCTCTACATTCGTACATTCCGATTAAATTCTTCACTTTATATGCTTAATTTTTATAGAATACAAATATATACCACTTTTATCCACATTTTACCACCATGTTAATAACTTTACTTATAATCAAGTAAATAAGGAGAAAAAAGAGTATTTCAGGCAGATGAGTGGAAATGAAAAAAAGGTCGGAGGAGCATCGTACAAGACTTAAGTATATATTCAGTATTTTTGCATTGTAAAATTTCAAATATGAAGTACGAAATAGTAAAAGATGGTACTTACGAATACGTAACCATTGGGCAAGGACCTGTAATAGTGTTCTTACATGGCTTGATGGGTGCTTTAAGTAACTTCGAAAAAACCTCCAGAATTATAGCCGAAGCTGGCTACAGAGTGGTAATCCCCTCATTACCTATATACACCTTACCTCTTTTAAAAACGAGTGCAAAAGGTATTTCTAGGTTTTTAGAAACTTTCATTGTGGATTTAAAACTTAAAGATGTAACACTTTTAGGCAATTCCTTGGGTGGTCATGTAGGATTAATTTATACAAAAAATCATCCAGAACTAGTAAAGAACTTAATGCTTACGGGTTCTTCGGGCTTGTATGAAAAAGCTATGGGCGACTCTTTTCCTCGCAGGGAAGATTATTCTTACATTAAAGAGAAGACACAGGATGTATTTTACGATCCGGCCGTTGCTACCAAGGAATTGGTAGATGAGGTGTTTGACTCTGTAAACTCAAGAGAGAAGATATTACGAATTTTAGCAATTGCTAAGTCTGCAATACGCCATAACATGGGTAAGGATCTTCCAAACATGACACTACCTGTGTGCTTGCTTTGGGGAGAAGATGATGCTGTTACACCTCCTGAAGTTGCAAATGAGTTTCATCGATTGTTACCTAATTCCGAGTTGTTTTGGTTTTCAAAATGTGGTCATGCCCCTATGATGGAGCATCCAGTAGATTTTGCAAATACCTGTGTTGCCTGGTTAAAGAAGCATCAGTAAGATGAAAATTAACAGTGCTGAATTTGTTATCAGTAATACCGATCTTGAAAAATGTCCAAAAGAGCGCATACCTGAGTACGCATTTATTGGCCGTTCTAATGTGGGCAAGTCATCATTAATCAACATGCTGACTAGCCGGAAATCGCTAGCTAAAACTTCTGGAAGACCCGGAAAAACTCAATTAATTAATCATTTTAAGATTAATAAAGATTGGTTTCTGGTAGATTTACCTGGGTATGGCTATGCCAAGGTTTCTAAGAAAGACAGATCTATATTCGCGAAATTTATTTACGATTACCTGGAGAATCGTGAGAACTTGATTTGTACTTTTGTATTGATTGATTCTCGACATGATCCTCAAAAAATAGACATGCTATTTATGGAATGGCTGGGAAACAAAGGAATTCCTTTTGTAATTATTTTTACAAAAATGGATAAATTGTCCAGCTCTCAACTCAATAAAAATTTGGGTAAATACAAATTAGAAATGCTAAAAACTTGGGAAGAAGTTCCTCAGTGTTTTATGAGTTCTGCAGAAAGTGGCTTAGGTAAAATGGAAATTCTTAAGTTTATAGATGCTACAAATGAAGCCGTAAAAGGGAAGCTGTAAAGTTTTTGTTTTACAAATTACTCTAGTCAAACCTCTTACAACTAATTTGCAGTACCCGGTTTAATTCTTTTTTATATCCTGTACCAATTTTAATTCTTCGGCAAAGTATTGGCAAAACCTGCGCATGTCTTCAGCCATTTTTTCGTCGCCTGTGGCACGTTCAAATGTATCGGTCATTGCAGTTAGTGTTTGATGAAAGAAGGTCTTCATTTCATCTACTTTCATTTCCTTTGTCCACAAATCTATTCGTAAAGAATTTTGTTTTTCGGCGTCCCAAAGAGAAATGAGCACTGCCTCAGATTTTTGATTTACTTCTCCAGCATCTTCTGCTGTCCAAAAAATTTGTTCCGGTACTTTATTCTCGTCTAGACTAATTTTTATTTTAATTTCCGACTCTTTCATCTTACTGTTTTGGTTTATAACGTGATTCTCTTAGTATCTTTTGAGCATCCTGCTCGTTAATTAGGTCTGTTAAGCTCTTTTCTGGGTGAGACTTCATATACGATTCTATAATCCTCCACCCAATCCATTGACCTATTCTTCCAGGAGTTTGAGTGTCAAATTCGGTGTAAAACTTGGAGAAAGGAGCCTCTTCTATAAAGCGCTGTTTGTTTTGATGTTGGCTCGAAAACAATAAATTGTTTTCTACAAAATAGGCCCATACATTCCCCTCGTTTGCTATGCACCATTGCATTTTAGCTGGTGTATATTTTAGTACTATTTCACTTTTTTGGTAAGGAATCATTAAGGAGCTTAGGTAATGAATTTTACCGTAATACAACATGGAAGAAAGCAGTGTGTTTTCTTTTGAAAATGGGAGGTTTGATTGGAAATAAAGCTGCATTATATCTGAGATTAAATAGCGCTTATCAAATCCATCTTTAAGATACTGAGGAGCTGACTTATAAAACCTAGAATTTGTTCCCAGATAGAAATCTAGTGCAATGAGTAAGGTATTCCCTGAAACTGTAATGGGACTTAAGGACTCGAAATTTGAGACCCAAGTGTATACTTGCAAACTGTCATGAGCCGGGAAGTAATGATGAAAATACTTAAAGCTTTGGGTAATTTCTTTGTTTAGAGCAAGCGTATCTGAAAAGACAGAATCGACCGCATTAAATAATTCTCTTATTTTTGGATCTTGGTAACGCTTTATGAGTGCTGTTCTTTTTTGGCCCGAGTCAAAGAACTCAGGAAATTGCAGGTTTAATGAATCCAAGCTGAGTAATAGATGACTACTGTCCATGTTAAAAAAGGAATGATCAAAGTGATTAATCTCAATTTTAGAATCGTCTGATGAGACCTCAGGAATACGAACAGAATCGCATGAGACTAAAAACAGAAAAAGTAAAAAATAGACAATATGTGCTCGCATCATTTAAGAATATAATAAGTTGTAAAAATAATAAACGTTACAAGATAGTATTAAGTAAAAGGAATTAATCGTAGAAAAACTTTTTTCGTAAATTTGCATGCCCTATATCAAAAACATGAAGACAGCAGATAGTATTACATACATTACAAATTGGCTTAAAACTTACAGCGAAAAATCGAATACAGATGGATTTGTTGTAGGTATTTCTGGCGGAATAGATTCTGCAGTTACCTCTACACTTTGTGCTTTAACGAAGAAAAAGGTGCTGTGTATTCTAATGCCAATACATCAACATCAAATGGAGTTTGAGCGCTCTAAAGAACACACTACTTGGCTGCTAAATACATTTGAAAATGTACGTGTTTGTGAAGTTAACTTAACAAGTACTTTTGATGCTCTTTCGGCGCAGTTACCAGCAAATGTTAAAGGAGACTTAACAATGGCAAACACTAGGGCTAGGCTTAGAATGACCACGCTTTACACCTATGCAGGAGCTCATAAAATGCTTGTTGCGGGAACTGGAAATAAAATAGAAGATTTCGGTGTTGGGTTTTTCACCAAGTATGGAGATGGAGGAGTAGACCTAAGTCCAATTGCTGATTTAATGAAATCTGAAATTTATACCATTGCCGAAAAGCTTAATATTGTTAACTCCATTAGGCAAGCAGCCCCTACAGATGGTTTGTGGGCAGATGGGAGAACTGATGAAGATCAATTAGGAGCAACTTATGTAGAATTAGAGTGGGCAATGCATGCTTATGAAAAATCATCGGAAAACAAGTATGATGGTAGGGAGCAAATTGTTTTTGATATTTTCTCTAAATTACATGAAGCCAATTTACATAAAATGCAAGCAATTCCTGTTTGCAGAATCCCAAGTGAATTAAAACACGACTAAACTTACGCATTAAGAGGCATTACAGGAGTAAATCTAAAATGGAGAACATCTATTTTAAGGAATAGTACTTAAAAACTACCCCAAGTCATTTTACAGTTTTATGCTTATTCTAAGTAGAGAGTTTAGTTTTTGCAGTCTGAAGTAACCTCCCAAGGATTCTATTCTTTTTTTATTGGATTCAAAACCTAAGTTTTGAAAACTACAGGCATCTAAATATTCTTTAGTAGACTTAACATCTATAGTAGCTATTAAACAAGAGTTTTCTCCGCTCGATACAAAAATAACTATACTTATAATATCGTTGTTTCTAAATTTAGCCATTGCTGCTATAATAGTACGGTAAAGTGTAATCTCTGAGTCTTTATCTACAGGAGTAAGAATTTTACATTTGAATTGTATGTACCTCCTTCCTTCTTTCTGGATTGAAGAAATATAAGACCTTAGGGAGGGTTCAATTCCATATTTAATCATCGTACGAGGCATTAAACTCGAAGCCATAATTCGAGTATTGTCAATACTTTCTTCAATGTAACTTTTTATGAATTTTATAGAGGCTTGTAATTCTACATCTTTAATCTCTTGAGTTTTAAATTCTATAATACCAACCTGCATCATTAAGCCTGCAAGTGCCTGGGCTAAACCTTCATGTAAATCTTCGGCAAAAATCTCACGATCGTGTTCTTGATCTTTAATAATAGAGCTCAGTATTCTTTGATCGGATATTTTTTTTTCGGTAATATCTCTTTGAATAGCTATATACTTATAGGGCACATTCCTTTCATTTAAGTAAGGTACAATGGTCATGTCAACCCAATAAATTTCTAATTTTTTCCCTACATTTTTAACTTCAGCGTTCCAAACCTTCCCTGTACTAATGGTTTGCCACATTTCAGCCCAAAAACTTTTTGCATGGTCACCAGAGCTTACGATAGAATGATTTTTTCCATACAATTCTGATCTAGAATAATTTGATATCTCGCAAAACTTATCATTTACATAAGTAAGCATACCTCTAGCATTGGTAATGGCTACAATTGAAGAGGAGTCTAAGGCATTTTGCAGCTCATTCATTTTTAAAAGAACCTCTTCTAATTGTATGTTTTTCTTTTCAAAATTAGCAACAGGAAGATCTAGTCTGTTTAATTCTGCAGAGGTAAATTTAGTTTCTATATGTTTTTTATCACCCATAAATCATGTATTAAACTATGTTTATTACTAGATTTTCTAGTCGTTTATATTTGTAAAGTTTTTAACTCCATGTGTTAGCTGTCAGAAAGGTCTAATGAATTTCTTAAAAAGGTACGATATAATAGTTAAGATACAACAGCAGGATAAGACAAAAAAAGCTCGCGATAAATCGCGAGCTTTTTTTGTCTTATTCTACTTCCCAGGAGTTGGGTCCTGCGAGCAATTTATCTAAATCGGGTTGGCCTTTATGTTCTTTCATAAATTGCAGTTGTTCGCCCATAGCCTCTTCGTATCTAAAGCGATCTTCTTGATAAAACACACCAAAAGGTCTTGGAAATGCGTTTTCATTTGAAGGATCGTCGAAGAAACGAGTTAAAATATTGGCTTTATTTCTGCACTTTTCATCGTGTATCCATAAGTCTTCCTTGGTGTATTCTCCAGAAGTAAGGTCAACTATACGAGGGTTAAACCCATCTAAAACAATTCCTTTATCTTCTTTGGCTCCAAAAACAAGAGGCCTATTATGTTCTAAATAGAGGCTGTTTTCTTTTTTCATTTGCTTGTCGGTAAAACCACCAAAAGCGCCATCGTTAAAGATGTTACAGTTTTGGTAGATTTCTACCAAAGAGGTGCCTTTATGCTGCTCGGCGCGCATTAAAATAGCACGCATTTGTTTGGGTTCTCTATCAATCCCTCTAGCTATAAAAGTCGCTTCAGCGCCCATACAAAGAGCCAAGGGGTTAAATGGATGATCAATAGATCCCATTGGAGTAGATTTTGTTTTTTTTCCTAATTCGGATGTAGGAGAATACTGACCCTTTGTTAAACCATAAATCTGGTTATTAAACAAGAGTATGTTTAAGTTAAAATTCCGTCTTAAAAGATGAATTAAGTGGTTACCTCCAATAGAAAGCGCATCGCCATCTCCTGTAACCAACCATACACTTAAATCAGGACGTGCCGCTTTAAGTCCGCTGGCAACAGCCGTAGCTCTTCCGTGTATGGAGTGCATGCCATAAGTATTCATATAATACGGAAATCGCGATGAACAGCCAATTCCAGAAACAAATACGATGTCTTCTTTGGGGATACCCAATTCGGGCATAATGCCCTGTACTTGTTTCAGAATAGAATAATCGCCACAACCGGGGCACCATCTAATGTCTTGATCGCTTACGAAGTCTTTAGCACTTAGCTTCTTTACTTCTTCTTGTATGTCTTTTGCTTCAGCCATAATTATTGCTTCAACATATTTAGGATTGCTTCTTTTATTTCTCTGGATTCAAATGGAACGCCTTTAATTTTATTCAAAGGTTTTGCATCAACCAAATATTGATCTCTAATAAGGGTAATAAGCTGCCCGTTGTTCATTTCAGGAATCAAGATTTTGTCGAAGTTTGCTAATAGGTCGCCTAAATTCCTAGGCATTGGTTGTATGTATTTGATGTGAGCATGGGCTACATCAAATCCTTCAACTGCTAAAGTTCTAACAACTGTTTTTATTGAGCCATATGTGGAGCCCCAACCTAAAACCAATACTTTTGAGTTTACAGAACCTGTATCAAATTCTTGCTCAGGTATATAGTCTGCTATTTTAGCGATTTTTTCGGCTCTAACTTTAACCATAAACTGATGGTTATCGGGATCGTAAGATACATTTCCTGTTTCTTTGTCCTTCTCTAAGCCACCCAATCTATGCTCTGTTCCCTTTGTTCCGGGTAGCGCCCATTCACGAACCAATTTTTTATTTCGTTTGTAAGGTAGATAGGGTGCTTCAGTTTCTGCTCTTTCCTTCGCAAAACTTACCTCTATCGGTTTCAACTCATCCTTTTTAGGATACCTCCATGGTTCTGCACCGTTTGCAATATAACCATCTGTTAGTAAAAATACTGGGGTCATATGTTCTATTGCAATACGACATGCTTCGTAAGCCATATCGAAACAGTCCGACGGAGATGCTGCAGCAATTACTGGGATAGGAGCTTCGCCGTTTCTGCCGTAAATAGCTTGAAAAAGATCTGCTTGCTCTGTTTTTGTTGGTAATCCTGTAGAAGGACCACCTCTTTGAACATTTATAATAACCAAAGGAATTTCTAACATCATGGCTAAACCAAGTGCTTCTCCTTTTAAAGCTATTCCAGGCCCTGAAGAAGCTGTAACAGCTAAATCTCCACCAAATGAAGCTCCAATAGCAGCGCAAATTCCTGCAATTTCATCTTCTGCTTGAAATGTTTTTATTCCGAAATTTTTATGTTTCGCTAGTTCGTGAAGGATATCTGAGGCTGGAGTTATAGGATAGCCACTGTAAAACAAATTGAGCTTAGATTTATGAGCAGCGGCAATTAAGCCTAATGCTGTTGCTTGGTTGCCTATTATATTTCGGTAAGATCCGCTTGGCATCTTCGAAGGTTTTACCTCAAAACGATTGGAAAATGTTTCGCAGGTATCGGCAAAATGATAACCAGCCTTAAGAACCGTAATATTGGCTTTTAAGATGTCTGGTTTTGATGAAAATTTTGATTTTAAAAAGTCTATTGAAGAATCAATATTACGATTGTACATCCAATAAACAAATCCTAAAACGAACATGTTCTTGCAACGGTCTCGATCTTTAGTTCCTAAAGGAGAATCTTTAAGGCTCTCTCTAGTTAATTTTGTTATATCAAACTCGTGTAATTTAAAATCGTCTAGACTATTATTTAGTAAAGGATTCTGGCCTTCTTCAACACCTGCTAAGCGAAGATTTCTTTTGTCGAAACCCGAGGAGTTTACGATAATCGTACCTCGCTCTTTTAGTCTGGACAAGTTCTTTTTTAAGGCGGCTACATTCATCACGACCAGGACATCACAGAGATCTCCTGGGGTATATACATCTACTGCACCAAAATTAATTTGAAAACCGGAAACTCCGGCAACAGTTCCTAATGGGGCGCGTATTTCTGCAGGAAAGTCTGGAAAAGTACTCAGATCATTTCCGAACAATGCTGTATTGGTTGTAAATTGAGTTCCGGTTAATTGTATTCCATCGCCAGAATCACCGGCGAAGAGTATCGTTACCTTTTCAAGTTTATGCTGAACTTGATTCATGGGGCTTTGCTTTTAATCGTCTATATTTTCTACCGACTTAATTTCGGGAGCGTATTTTTTAATGGATTGTTCTACTCCGGTTTTCAAAGTCATTTGATTTACATTGCAACTTTGACAAGAACCGTGAAGTTTAACTCTAACTACCATATCTGGCGTAACCTCTACCAATGAAATGTCGCCTCCATCTGACTCTAAATACGGGCGAATCTCGGCTAAGGCTATTTCAATTTTCTCAATGAGTGTTAAGGCTATCTGTTCTGACATATTTATATGTTTATGATGAACAACCGTCCATATTGGTAATTTCTACTACAGCTGTAGGGCTTATGTTTTTATTCCGGAGTTGAACTTGTTCTACAACGTTTTTAGCTAATTCGTTAAAGGCTAAAGCAGATGGATTGTCATCTTGTAGTGCGATAGGATGGCCTACATCTGCAGCTTCTCGTATACTTTGTACTAAAGGAATTTCAGCTAAAAGGGGCAGGTTTAAGTCGTCGGCTAAATTTTTGGTTCCATCTTTTCCAAAGATATAGTATTTGTTTTCTGGAAGCTCGTCGGGCGTAAAGTAAGCCATATTTTCTACTAAACCTAAAACAGGTACTTGAATGGTATCTAATTGAAACATGCCTACTCCTTTTTTAGCATCTGCAAGAGCAATGTTTTGTGGAGTACTTACGATAACTGCACCAGTTACCGGTACAGCTTGTACTAGTGAGAGGTGAATGTCGCCAGTTCCTGGTGGTAAATCGATTAATAAATAATCTAAGTCTCCCCAGTAGGCGTCTTTTATTAATTGGTTTAATGCTTTTGTAGCCATAGGGCCTCGCCAAACAACTGCTTGAGATCCGGGTGCAAAAAATCCAATTGAAAGTAATTTTACCCCATAGCTTTCTACAGGTATCATTACAGGCTTACCATCTACATTACTTGCTTCTGGTCTAGATTTCTCGACATCAAACATAAGGTGCTGAGAGGGTCCATATATATCAGCATCTACAATACCTACTTTGTAGCCTTGTTTTTGTAGAGAAACTGCGAGATTTGCAGTTACTGTGGATTTACCTACACCACCTTTACCAGAGGCTATAGCTATAATGTTTTTAACTCCCTCAAGTTTTTCGCCTCTAATTAGGTTCGGATTTTCTTCTTGTTTAGCTTCTACTGTAATTTTAACTACAATCTTAGCTTTTGCATACACTTGGCTGTGAATGGCTTTTAAAATATCTACTTCTACTTGTTTTTTTGCATGAAGAGTTGGATTGTGAATTGTAATGTCAACATTAACCTCATCGCCAAAAACTACAATGTTATTTACTAAACCACTAGCTACCAACGAGCTAGCCTCTCCTTTTACCTTTACAGTATTCAGGGCTTCTTCTATTTGCTTCTTCTGTATATTCATGGTTTAATTTTACTATGCAAAGTTACAAAAATCAAGGTCTTAAGCGTCTGTTGGAGTCCAAAATGCATCCTTAAAATTTAGCATCTGATCTCCATCAAATTTATGGCCTTCACTTTCCAACAATTGCTTCATGAGGTTTATTCCGTCAAAATGATGTTTTCCTGTAAGCAGGCCTATTCTATTTACAACTCGATGTGCAGGTACATCAGTTCCATGACTATTATTCATAGCCCAACCAACCATTCTTGCGGATCGAGCGGCTCCCAAGTATTTAGCTATTGCTCCGTAAGTTGTAACTTTTCCCGAAGGAATTAATCGAGCTACCTGATAACAGCGCTCAAAAAATGATTCCTCATCTGTTTTTTTGGTCATTTTGGTTTAGCTGAAATTTTATATAGGTTATGGTTGTTCCTTTGTCTCGAAAAATGGATTCGTAGTTTGTTCTTATTTTCAGTAGTAGGTTGTCTGCTTTTTGCTTATCAATATCATAGCTAGAATCTAGTACTTTATGCCCATAACCTTCTACAATACCTAAAGTATATCCATGTAAGAACTGAGAATCTGTTTTAAGGTGAATGATGGCGTCTTCGGTAAGGATTTGTCTGTACATTTCTAACATATCAGGAGCTGTTAATCGCTTTTTACGTCGTCTGTATTTTATTTGAGGGTCTGGAAAAGTAATCCAAATTTCGCTTACCTCTCCTTTGGCAAAACAATTGTGAATAAGCTCAATATGGGTTCTTAAAAACCCAATATTGTTCATTTTATTATCGGTTGCTGTACGAGCGCCTCGCCACATTCTAGCTCCTTTAATGTCTATGCCAATAAAGTTTTTATCAGGAAACTTAGCTCCCATTCCTACGGTGTACTCTCCTTTACCACAACCCAATTCAATAACAATTGGATGGTCATTTTTAAAAAAATCAGAGTGCCATTTTCCTTTTAAACTCAATCCATTTTCCAATAAATCGGTTCTAGGTGCTTGCACCATGTTTTCAAAGGTTTCGTTTTCAGCGAACTTTCTATGCTTATTCTTTCCCACTTTTTTATTTTTTGCTTTGCAAAAATACAAATTCAATAAGGATTCCTTTTTCTATATTTGGAGAAACAAATATAAAAATATGCGCTTCGTAAAATTCACCCTTATAGGTTTGCTTGGAATTACACTAGCATTCATCAGTTTGGGTTTTTTTCATTCTAGTTTTCAGTTCGAAAATCAAATTGAGGTGGATGCTTCAGTTGAAAAGTCTTACGCCACCTTCGTTAATGATTCTTTAAAGGCAGAGTGGCTGGAAGGCTATTTAGGGAAGGAAGTATTGAGCGGAAAAAGAAGGGTGCCAGGAGCGCGATTTTTAGTGAAATTTGAGCAAGCAGAAGAGCGTGGAGAGATAATTGAGGTACTTAAAGAGGCTCAGGAAAATGAGAAGTATATTTTTGACATGCTAACAGATGTGTTTGATGGGACCATAGAAGTTTATTTTGAAGGGGGCGAACAGAAAACTGTCCTAAAGATTTTTACGACTATAAAAGGCTCAAATGTCTTTTATCGTTCTATGTTTTACCTTTTAAAAGGGGCTTTACAGAAACAAGCTCAAACTAATTACGACCTATTGAAGGTAGTTATTGAGAAGCAGTAGATGTTCCCTTTTATATTTAGATTATTTACGCTTTTTTCAAGGTAAAGGAAAGTGTGCAACCCTCACCTTCTGTACTTCTAATGTTTATGGTTTGACCGTGTGCTTCTATAATGTGTTTTACTATTGATAAACCCAAACCAGAGCCGCCTTGTCCTCGGTCGCGAGATTTATCTACACGATAAAACCGCTCAAAAACTTTGGTTAGGTGGTCGGAGGCAATTCCATTTCCATCATCTGCAACTTCTACTAATACTTGTTCACCCATTTCGTAGGTTCTTACAAGTACTTCGCCACCTTCTTTACCGTACTTAATTGCATTTACGATAAGATTGATTAATACTTGTTTTATTTTTTCTACATCTACGCGAACTAAAAAACGGCCTTTTTGCTGCTGCTGTTTTACAATAACATTAACATTTCTTTTTTTAGCTTTCATATCCAATTGGTCAACTACATCGGTAATCACCTCGATAATATCTACGGGCGACTCTTCTATTTCAAGTGTTCCGGCCTCTAGTTTGGTGATTTGGTCTAAGTCTTCAATAATATAGATCATTCGAGCTACACTCTTGTTAGCGCGCTCTAAAAATTTTCGGTTTATTTCTTCGTCATCTATAGCACCATCGAGCAGTGTGTCGATATAACCTTGAATATTAAAAATAGGTGTTTTTAGTTCGTGTGCTACATTTCCAACAAATTGTCTTCTGTAGCTTTCACGTATCATCAATTTTTGAATTTCTTTTTCGCGTTTTATGTTCCAACTTGCTACATCTTTTGATGCTTGTTGTAAATCAACGTCTTTTAAATCTCCTGGTCTAGATTTGAAATCTTGAATGTTTTTATAAATCAGTTTAATTTTATTGTATATAAACTGATCAATCAACCACCTCACCAAAATAAAGCTTGAAAGACCAACAGAGCTTACGAGAATTACCGCATTAGAGAAACTTAAGTCGAAATCAAAAATAAAAATGTGCGCACACATTACGATGATTAAAACAATTGAAGAAACTAAAGAGACCAACCATGATTGATCTATTTTTTTTTTCAGCTTGAAATATAGCTTTGGAAGCCTATTCATCTAATTTAAATTTATAGCCAACCCCTTTTACAGTTTCTATGTAATTTCTTCCAAGCTTTTCTCTGAGTTTCCTTACATGAACATCAATGGTACGTCCACCAACCACTACGTCGTTTCCCCATATTTTTTCAAAGATCTCATCTCTCTTGAACACTTTACCTGGTTTAGATGCCAGTAAATATAAAATTTCAAATTCTTTACGAGGTAAGGTTAAGGGGAGCTCATCAAGCGTTACTAAATAACGTTCTCTGTTAATATTCAGGTTTGCAATTTGAATTGTTTGGGATGGCTCATCAGAAGTTGTTATAGCTACTTTTCTTCTTAAAAGTGCTTTAACTCTACTCACTAAAACTTTGGGTTTAATTGGCTTGTAAATATAGTCGTCTGCTCCTGCATTTAAACCTGCTACTTGAGAATAGTCTTCTGCTCTGGCAGTTAAAAAAGTAATGATTATGGAATCGTTTTCAGGATTTGCTCTTATGTTTTCACAGGTCTCTATTCCGTCCATTCCGGGCATCATTACATCTAACACAATAAGATTGGGCTTAAACTCTAGGATCATATCTAAAGCAGCTTGGCCGTCGGAACAGGTAGCTACTTCAAAGCCTTCTTTCTTAAGATTGTAACTTAAGAACTCTAGGATATCTTTCTCATCATCGACAAGTAAAATACGATTGTTCGTTTGCATGATTGAAATGAGTTTCTGTAAATATAGTACAAATATCAGAGTTTAAGAGCCAAAAAAACTCCCTCGATTTCTCGAGGGAGTTTTAAGTATTAAAGTCCTAGTTTGCTAAAGAATTTTGTTATTCCGGAGGCAAACTCTGCCGGTATGGTTTCCATCATAGAAGCAAGTGAGAGTTGATCGTTTACACCAATTGCTATGGCAATGGATATAAATAAGCCAATCATGGCGAATGAGAAATCTTTAAGTAATAGTTTTATGGAATGAAGTAAGCTATGCTCTCCCGTTTTTCTAATTGCCATAGCAACTTCTCTACCTCCTAACAAACCAATAAAAACCCATGTTGTACTCATAGGAACAGAGCTGTATAGTTTGAAATAAAATAAGATAATACAGTAAATAAAATCGACAATTGTTGCAAAACGAACGTCTGTTATGACTGATTTTTCTGTTACAATTTTTTGTATTCTACCTCCTTTATAATAAAAGAGCAAGCCTAAACCTATAAAAACAACCATTGCAAAACCCATGAATACACTAAACGACATGTCTCTTGGAAGGTATACTGCAATATTGGCTGCATCTTGCATTAGCCAAACAGACCAGAGAGTACCCGAGGTAATCCACTGTGCGATAGACCAGCCAAATTTGGCTTCGCCTACAAAGTATTTTTTTGCGAGTTTAGATATTAATAAGAAAACAACAACACCTAAGAAAAACGCGAGTATGTAGCCACTCATACTTTTGGCTAATACTTTACCAATTGCAGCAGGAGCAGTGGCAAAAGAGGTAAGTAAAATAAATGTAGTTGATACTGGCATTCTTAAACGCGTTAGTATCAAAAGGAAAATAGGTGCCGCAATTTGTAAGAAGTGAAATTCGGTTGGAGCTATTTCAAAGCCTTTTGCCATTAACCGACCGTGAGAAACATCTCCTCCGTAATTAAACCAGCTGTAGCCAACTGTAAAAAGAAAAATACCTCCGATAAACAACCAAAGTACCCACCACTTCTTATCTTGATTGGAGGCAATAAATGTACCGAGTGTTTGTATAGAGTCGTTTGCAACTGCGGCATAAGCTGCAAATAAAAAGCCTACCCACATTGCAATTTGGGGGTAAGGTGTTGCAAACATCGCAAGCATAAAAGCAGCGATAACGAAGGTTAAAAATGATTTCTCATCTTTCTGAATCCATAGAGAAACAGGAAAGCTAAATCTTCTAATGAGCTTTTTCATAAAACAACTAGTAGTAATTTACTATAAACTAGGATTAGGCAAATACTGCAATTGCATAAACGACTACTAAAATAGTTGCGTATAAAAACTTACTGATTTCAATTCTTGTAATTGTAGAGGTGTTCATAATGTGGGTTTTTTAAATTTTACTCTGCAAATAAAGGACTAAAACCGATCATTGCAGTTAAACTAAAATAAACCTAATGTTAAGTTTAGGTTAACCCTACCTCTATTTAGTAAGCAACACCTAGGTAGTATAATTTAGCTAATTTAAGATATTAAAATAAGCCAGTTACATACTGCTCACGCATTTTAACAATTAGCATCTAAAATTCAATCTGAAGATCATTGTTGATCTGTTTCTTTTAAACATGACAGACATTCTTCTATCGATTCAAATAATTGATCAGTTGGAATTAATGCTGGAATAATATCAATGCACTCTAGCATATGTTTTGGTTGTTTGAGCAGCTGAACAAGCATCACCTTTTTGCCTTGTTTTACTAAGTCTATTAATAGGTCTTCCATAGCGTACAAACCAGACTGATCCATGTAAGGCATTAAGCCCATTTTAAAGATAATTATGGATGAGGCATCTGGGATTTGTTGTGCCAATTGCTGAAATTCGCTCGTAGAACCAAAGAATAAGGGTCCTTTAATTTCTTTAAGGGCAATACGCTCCGTGATCGTTTCGGATAATGTAAGATTATCAGGCAGTTCTTTGTCTTGATTTAGGGCGCTTACTTTGGATCTTTCTGAGGTCATATCTCCAATTATTTTCATAAACATTAAGGAGGCTAGAATTAATCCAATGCCTACAGCGTAAACTAAATTCCAAACAGAGGCTAGTACTAAAACAACTAGCATTATGATAACTTCAGGCTTAGGCATAAAAGGAATTGCCTTGAGGCCTTTGTAATCCATCACACCAATACCTACAGTAATTAGTATACCAGCTAAAACAGCAGCTGGAATTTGAGAAGCAATAGGTCCTAGTGCAAGAAGTACGATTAGGAGCATTAAACCAGCCATCATTCCAGACAACCTCGTTTTTCCTCCAGCTTTAATATTCACAACGGTACGTATGGTTGCTCCAGCTCCTGGAATCCCACCAAAAAGTGATGCAATACTGTTTCCAATTCCTTGACCAATTAGTTCCTTATTAGGTGCATGTTTGGTTTTAGTCATGTTATCAGCAACAACAGAGGTAAGCAGGGTATCTATAGCTCCTAAAAGAGCTAAGGTAAGCGCACTAAAAATATACGGGGATATGCCACTCAAACTAAAATCAGTAAAAATCCTAAAATTAGGAACAGGTAAGCCACTGGGTATTTCTTCAATTGATCGATAATCTAATCCAAAAACAATAGCAACAACAGTCATAACAACTAAAGCGACCAAAGTGCTTGGCACTTTTGTTGTAATTCGCTTAAACCCGTAGATAATTATGATGGTTGCGAGTGCTAAAATAAATTCCATCCAGTTAATTTTTTGAAGAGCTCGAGGTAAAACTTTTAGCGCACCGAATACACCAGAAGCTTCTTTGCCAGCTAGTACTTGAGATTCTTTCAATATTTGTTCCTGAGTAATGTAATTTGCACGTGTAATGGTTTCTTCAAAATTTTCGAGCACCAAAAAACCTTCACCGGCTTCATCCTTTAATATATTGTCTAATATTATTTCTTCTGCATATGGTTTAAACTGATCTACAAATACGACATCTTCTTTTGGGTAATAACCTAATGAGGGGAGTATTTGAGTAACTAAAATGATGACACCTATGGCTGTCATGAATCCAGACACTACAGGATACGGTATGTATTTGATGTATTTACCTAAACCAAGTAAACCCAGTCCGATTTGCATTATTCCGGCCAATAAGAAAACACCTAGTATTACAGGTAATGCATTAGCGATGTCTCCATTAAATGTGGCAACTATTCCGGCAACTACAACCATACTTACGGCCGTCATTGGTGCGGTTGGCCCAGATATTTGAGTATTGGTGCCTCCAAAAAGTGCCGCAAAAAAACTTACAAAAATTGCACCATACAAACCGGCACTTGGTCCGAGTCCGGAGCTAACCCCAAATGCAAGTGCTAAGGGAAGAGCTACAATACCCGCCGTTATTCCTCCGTATAAATCTCCTTTTAAGTGTTTAAAATTAAATACTTTCTTCATTTTTATTCTTTTTATGTTAAATTCATTTAATACTAAGAGTCTACATAAAAGTAGATATTTAATAAATCGTATATTTATCAATACTAATAATTTAACCAAATATAGAAGTAATACTATGATTAACTAAGGTTTAAACATCAATATATAGCTCAAATTATAATAGCGCTAAAACAAAAACGGAAATTCTAAATTAGAATTTCCGTTTTGAGATGAGAATTAAATAGTATTTACTTAAAAGTGTACATCAAATTGAAGTCTGTACATCAATTTACCAGTAGGATTGTTTTCAATAGTTAAGTAACTGATGTCAGATTGGATTTTCAATTTATGTCCTTTAAAATATTTAGAAAGCCCTAATGTGTATTGTCTTTCTAAGTCTTTTCCGGTTATATTCTTATTCAATTTAATGGAGGTATACCGTCCTGTTACCTCAAAATTATTCTTTAATAAATAGCCAGACATAACATTCAATCCATTTCCAACCTGAACAACATTTTCGGTTGGAGTACCGTCTGAGTTTCTTGCGATTGGGTTATCTGCTTCTCTAGAGGCATATTCTGCCATAAGAGAAAATCCTTGATACTTATACATTGCATCAACAAAAACTGTGTTTACATTTGTTTGGTGGTAGGTTTCTTCAAAGCCAGCATCAAGGTCAATGAGCATATAATTCCCTAAGTTAGAACGGTCTTTTACAGCATTATTAAGATCGTAAGTAATACCGATAGCTAGTTTAGGCTTTTGTTCTCTTTTTAAAGCTCCACCTGTATAATCGCCTTTTCCTAAAAACGCACCAAATGGCAAAACCTCTATTCTACCCGTCCATTGATATCCACCTAAGTTGTCTTGTACAACGTTTCGGCCTTCTCCTTGAGATATAGCAATAGATTCTTGTACAATAAAGTTCTTTCCTAATTTAAAGTGATGGCGAAGTTGAATACCCATGTCACGGTCAATATTAAATCTTTTATTAACCAGAGATCGATCTACCAATTGTAAATTTGCAGAAGAGATTACACGTTCTCTATTTCCTGGGAGCTTAGTTTGTCCTGCCCACAAGGTGAAGTTTTTATAAAAATTCCATTTTACAACTGCATCCAAAATCATTTTTGGGGCTTCATTATTTCTGCCGTCTACTTTTCCTAAATCTTTGTTAGACAATCCTAGTTCGATCTTGTATTTTACTTTAGGGTTTAAAACAAAACCTCCAAACTTCAATCGTGCTCTTCTAATCAAAAATTGTGAATTTCCGTTGTGTAAACCATCGGATTCGTCAACATCCCAATCTGCTATGTATAGGGATTGCATTCTTGCAGCTAGTTTCATGCTATAGGAACTATCGGCAGCAATAACATTGTAAAAGCCGTTTCCAAAACTATTATTTACAACTTCTTGTGCAAAGATATTTACCGCAATGCTAAACAGTATAAATACTAAATTCCACTTTTTCATTTTCTTTCTTTTTGTTGCCGCAAATATATGTATGCAAAGTATATGTAAGGTTAATCGTTTCTTAAAAGAGTGTTAAGTTATGGTTAATACTAAACAAAAAAAAGCCGCAATAGCGGCTTTTTTTTCTAGTAACAATAGGTTTTACATCACAATAATAGACTTACTAATGGTTTGACCACTTTGTAGTTTGACTTTGATATGGTAAAAGCCTGCATCGAGGTCCGAAATATTAATTTCTAGTTCTGCATCTGCCAAATCAGTATATTCTCGTATTTGTTTTCCTTCCATTTGATATATAGAGATAGATGCTACCTCTAAAGATCCGAGTTGAATATTAAGCTTGCTTTTAGCAGGGTTTGGGTAAATGCGAATGCGGTTTTCTAGCTCTGTTAAACCTATAATAAGCGATTCGCATGATCCGTCATCTACAACTGCATCGATGCTGTAATTTGTGTAAAGTGGATCCGTACACCCAACCGCTAAAGTTTGATCGCAACCCGAAATAAAGTTAATGGTCTCTCCATCTCCAAACTGGGCCCCAGAAGCAATGGTTTCACCACATATTACTATACTGTAACCCCCGGATAATAATCCATCGCCAAAATCATCTTGGATTTCAAACGTGTAGTACGTATTCATATTTACACAAAATATATCTGTGTAGGATTGACCTGATTCTAACTCGTCTGAACCGACCTGGCCAATTGTTTCACCATCTGAGTTTAATAGAACCCAAGAAGTTTCGTTTGGGTAATAATCGGTAACTAAATTTATTTGAACTTCTGAGCTTTCAGTCGGGCAATTAGGTGTGGTAAAAGTTGCTGTATAATTAGTTGATAACCCGGCATCAGAAAGAGCCGTCAAAGATATCGAATATGTTTCTCCCAAAGGAGCATCAGGATTTAGGGTTACCGGCACAGTTACTAAAGCCTGCAAACTAGCTCCTATTGAACTGAACAAGAGATTGTTTTGATTAATACTCAATTCAGGTAAATCAGAAGAAACAACTACACTACCGTTTGTGGATGTAGCGTGCCCTATGTTATTTAAAATAAATGTAATCTCAACGGTTTCGCCAAGCGCTATTGTGGAGTTAGAATTTGAAAGTGAATGAGAACTAAATTCTAATTCGGGTGCATTTACCAGAAAACTATTGTTTGTAAACCATTGTGAACCTTCTGCGTCTGTTATCGTAAATATTAAATTCACAAGTTCTTGATCGGCAAAATTATTATTTAATTCAACGGTAACTAAACCATTCATATTTATAACAGATTGAGCAGATATGGATGCTAGTAGAAGCTCGCTGTAACTAATAGTTACATTTGGATTTGATGTAGTAACATCAATAGTCAATCCAGTAGCATCAACAGAACCGTAATTTTGGAGGCTCATATCTAAAACGAATGTTTGGTTTATCGCTGCCTCAATGTCTCCAAGTTCACCTTCATTTAAAGATATAGAAGAGCAAGTCACATAGGGTGCATCGGAACTCATCGTGTTTACGATTCCAATGTATACTTTTTTGTTGTGTTTGGTAGCCACAATCTCTAATGGGCTCATGGTACTAATAGGCTCAAAAGACAAAACGATGTTTCCAGTTTCGTCGGTGTAAGATGCGTCCAAAAGAACTCCATTCTGACTTATGGCTACGTAAGTGTATTGTTCAGTAGATACAGATATGGAAGACATTCCAACGGATAAAGCTGAAGGATGAGACACCATAAGATCAGATGGCATTCCGTAATAAGTGAGTACAGAAGGATCTCCCATTAAATGGTAAATTTCCCAGTAATATTCGGCTTGACTACTAGCCGATTCTGAGACAGCCCAGTTTCCTGACTGGAACAATTGACCTTGTGTTATAGACCAGTCGTCTGATTGTTCGTTGTTTTCGTGAAAACTACAATCGTAAATAGCTAAGCCTGTTTCCTGGTAATTCGGGTTTGCAGAAATTGGACCTGCTCCAACACTCCAATAATAATCTTCATCCCACAGTGTATTGTCCGAGCCACCGATGTAACCAACAGCGCCTCCTTTAGACTTTCTCAACAGAGCTTCGCCGAAGCAGGTAACTCCGTTAAATGTATTGGATTGACAGCAGTTCCCTACCATTAAACCATATTGATCTTCGTTTGTTAATCCAGCAACATCAGAAACTTCAAAACTTGGATCTGACCAACCACCGGGGCCACAGTGCGCTGTGTAATTTGCAAAACCAACTCCATCACTTACATGCTCTATAATTGCATTTTCTACTGCATTAGATTCTGTTTCGGGATATAAATACACATAGGATGTTAGATTATGAGCCGCATTGAAATAGTAATCTGTTCCATAATTAATTTGTCCATTTCCATGGGTGGGTGCAAAGTTACCGTCAACACCGGCTACAAGAAGAACTTCTTCAAGATAACTTGGGTCGGTCATTGTAAACTGTTCGTATTGTAAGGTTTTATTAATTTGAATTTCTAGTTCGCTTCTGGTAGAAGCTGAGAATCGACCAAAGATCATTTCTGGTAGGTAATCTCCATTCCCATCAAATTCGCAATAAAACATATCTGAGACATGGTTACCTGCATCAAAACTTGGTATTTGTTCATGGTCGCCTACAATAAGCAAGTAAGTAGGGGCCGGGTTTTCTTCTGTTGCATTGTCGTAAAAAGATTGCACATAAGATTTCATGCTCTCTTTGGTTTCTCCTACTTCTGCTTGTCCTTTGTAAGCTTCAATTACATCAAATCCTTTTCTAATTTTCCACTGGATAAAAGGTTGTAAATCTTCTTCAAATTCTGGGTCTGATAAAATTATCATACGAGTGGTGTTTGAAGAAAAAGCTTGCTTCTGACCTAAATCTTTATTCAATAGTTTTGAAAAATTTACGTCAAAATCTTGTGTTCGTAATGCCTGTGGGGTAATTGTAATTGAGTTTTCAAAATTCACTTTTAACTCTACCTCTTTTTTAGCTAGTAACTCGTTGGTTAGTGGATTGTAGGAGAGTGGTGCAATTTGAATTCTTGCAATAGATTTACCACGCATAACTCCAACTCGCTCAATTGTAACTAAGTTTTGAGAATAAAAATTATTGCTTAAATATGTACTTTCATTGTACTGAAAAGGGACTTTTGTAGGGTCCTGATTTTTAAATACAGAATGTTGAGAAGGTAAAACCTCTTGATGAAATCCAAGAGCTGCTAAGTCGGTGCGCTTTTCTGAAGAGTTTAGTATCTCAACAGAGATAGCTCCATTTGTTGGAACTTCTATTAGTTTACTGTAAACAGGTAAATCTGGATTCCCAATATCGTATGATTTGGTTAATCCAGCAGCAGAAATGTGCGTAAAGTCTTTTGTGTCTGCGCTAATCTGGTCAAATTGAAGTTTCCCCGTAATAAACTTTAAATGAAGACTATTTACATTACTAGAAATAGTCTTAATGTGGGAGCTTTGTGCTGACAGATTAAGGGCAAAAAAACAAATTGTAATTTGTAGAATTCTTAACATAGGTTTATTTATTTATTTATTTATTGCTTAGTTAGCTAAAAATATGCCAAAACAAACCTATGTTAAGAATTAAAAAAATAACTGCAGTTTACTAACAGATTTGTATGTTATTAACCACATCGATTAAACTCTTATTAGTAACTGAGTAAAAAGAGTTTTTACCAACTCTTTCGGAGTTGAGAATGCTTTTGTTTTTTAGCGTGTTTAAATGATGAGAAGCAATTGCTTGCTCAATATTTAAAGCTGTAAAGATTTGAGTTACGCAAAGTTTAGGAGTCTTCGCCAATAACTGAATAATAGATATTCTTATTGGGTGTCCCAAAACTTTAAGTTTTGAAGCTGCAGTTTGCAACTCTTCAGAATTTAGGTTGAGTTCTGTAGTAGTCATATCGAGGGAAATTTAAAGATAGACTACAAATATACAATTATATATTTAATAATCTACATCTCTTTTCTTAAACGTGCTACTGGAATATTTAATTGCTCTCTATACTTTGCAACAGTTCTTCTGGCAATGGGGTATCCTTTTTCTAAAAGCATGTCCATTAACTTTGCATCTGTTAACGGTTTTGATTTACTTTCTTCTCCTATTACTTCTTCTAAAATCATTTTTATCTCTTTGGTAGAAACGTCTTCACCTTGGTCATTTTTCATTGACTCCGAAAAAAAGTATTTGATTAAAAAAGTTCCGTAAGGCGTGTCTACATATTTGCTGTTTGCCACTCTCGAAACGGTCGAAATATCCATTTCTACTTTTTCAGCTATATCTTTTAAAATCATAGGTTTTAAAGACTTCTCATCGCCGGTTAGAAAAAACTCTTGCTGAAAGTGCATAATCGACGTCATTGTAAACATTAAGGTTCTGTGTCTTTGACGGATGGCGTCAATAAACCATTTGGCAGAGTCTAATTTCTGTTTCACAAAAATAACAGCCTCTTTTTGAGATTTATCTTGCTTGCCTTTCGTCTCTTTATAACCTTGAAGCAGGTCTTTGAACCCATTGTTAATTCTAAGTTCTGGAATCATCCCAGTATTCATCACTAAATCTAGCTCCCCATCAATAATAGAAATTCTAAAATCGGGTATTATGTGTTGTACAATTTTACTAGAGGTAAATAAGGCAGACCCTGGCTTGGGGTTTAATTTACTTATCTCTTTTAAAGCTCTTTTTAAAAGCTCTTCACTTAGGGCCAGTCTGCTTAATAATTTGGTGTAATGCTTCTTTGATAATGCATTGAAGTGGTTCTTTACAATTTCTCTTGAAACTAATACAACCTCATTTACCTGTTTTTTGTTGAGTTGTATTAACATTGTTTCTTGTAAATCGCGCGCACCTACACCAATTGGTTCAAAGTCTTGAATCACTTTGAGAACATATTCAAGCTCGCTAAGGTTGGTTGTAATGTTTTGGGTAAACACGATATCGTCCATAATGAGATTTAAATCTCTTCTTATAAATCCGTTATCGTTTACGCAACCAATTAGATAAACCCCAATTTGGTATAGGTGATCGCTCAAACTTCTTAAAGCCAATTGTTTTTCTAGCAATTGTGTAGAACTTACACCCATTGCAATAGGAATCGATTTATCTTCTTGGTCAGGACTGGTATTGTTAGCTACCAACCTATAACGAGGTATTTCATCGTCACTCAAGTATTCATCTACATTAATTTCGTCTGCAGAAATTTGTTGTGAATCTCGGTCTTCGTAGTCTTCAAAATCTGGTGTTTCGACCTCATCTACACCTTCTTCTATAGCTGGGTTAGCCTCTATTTCCTCTTGTACTTTTTGCTCAAGCTCGATGGTTGGAAGCTGTATAAGCTTCATCAACTTAATCTGCTGAGGAGAAAGTTTTTGAGATAATTTTTGATGTAGAGACTGTTTTAACATATAATGTTAAAAATCTGCATTATTTGGTGTTCTAGGGAATGGTATCACATCTCGTATGTTGCCCATGCCTGTAACAAATAAAATAAGACGTTCAAAGCCTAAACCAAAGCCGCTGTGAGGTACGGACCCAAACTTTCTAGAATCAAGATACCAAGAGAGTTCCTGTTCTGGAATATCCATTGCTGCCATTCTGGATTTGAGCATATCTAAACGCTCCTCTCTTTGAGAGCCTCCAATTATTTCTCCTATACCAGGAAAAAGAACATCCATTGCTCGAACTGTTTTACCGTCTTCATTCATTCGCATGTAAAATGCTTTAATATCTTTAGGATAGTCGGTAATTATAACCGGTTTTTTAAACTTCTTTTCTACAAGGTATCGTTCGTGTTCGGATTGAAAGTCTGCGCCCCATTCTTCAATTAAGTAGTGGAATTTTTTCTTTTTGTTGGGTTTAGAATTTCGTAGAATGTCAAAAGCCTCTGTATAAGTTATACGCTCAAAATCGTTTTCGACTACGAATTGTAATTTGTCAATCAAGCTGAGTTCTTGTCGTTCCTCTTTCTTTTTATTCTTCTCTTCTTCGGTTAACCGATTGTCTAAAAAGGCTAAATCGTCTTTACAATGCTCTAAAGCATAGGCACATAAATACTGTAACATTTCTTCAGCCAAATCCATATCCTCATCCAGATCTGCAAAAGCCACTTCGGGCTCTATCATCCAAAACTCTGCTAAGTGCCTTGAAGTATTAGAGTTTTCTGCTCTAAAAGTTGGACCAAATGTATATACTTTACCAAGTGCTAATGCGGCCATTTCGGCTTCCAATTGTCCAGAAACAGTTAGGTTGGTTTCTTTTCCAAAAAAATCTTGCGAATAATCGATTTCGCCGCTTTCTGTTAAAGGCGTGTTTTTTTTATCTAGGGTACTTACTGCAAACATTTCTCCTGCACCCTCGCAATCAGATCCAGTTATTATGGGCGTATGTATGTTTGCAAAACCGCGTGCATTAAAAAAGTTATGTACTGCAAAGCTCATGGCATGCCTAATTCTAAATACAGCACTAAAAGTGTTGGTTCTAAATCTCAAATGAGCATTTTCTCTTAAAAACTCTAAAGAGTGCTTTTTTGGCTGAAGTGGATATTCATCGGGATCTGCCAAACCAATAAGTTCGATTGAAGTAGCTTGAACTTCTGTAGACTGACCTGAACCTTGAGACTGAACTAGCTTACCAACAACAGAAATACTAGCCCCTGTATTGCAATTTTTTAATAGCTCCTCTGAAATTTGAGATTCAGCTACGACCTGAATATTATTAATTGTAGAACCGTCATTTAGGGCAATAAACGTAACGTTTTTACTTCCTCTTTTTGTTCTGATCCAACCTTTTAGGTTAACCAACTCATCATTCGCTTCTAAAGCCAAGGCTTTTTTTATAGTAATCCTTTTCATTTTCTTCTTGATAAAATCGTAGGTTATTTAGCAAATTTAATTTTTTTCACCGAACAGTCCAACTATTTTTCATATAGTTTATGGCTAAACTCCTCTTTGGTATTGTTTTTGATGATGCGT
>CAWVTK010000002.1:0-38213 GCA_963933205.1 uncultured Flavobacteriales bacterium | reverse complement strand
CGTCACCAAAAGATCGATCTATAACTTTATAGCCTTCTATTTCGTGGTAGTAAAACTTATTTCCTTTCATTGGAGGCAAAAAAGACAGCGGTAAATAAAGGCCACTTTTACAAAGTCTTTCTGCTTCAATTTCTGTATCTATTCCTTCGAAGTGTACGTGAAGGAATCCTTTTTGTGTGAGCTTACAAGAGCTCATAAAAAAAGGAATCAGTCTTCCTTTTCTGTCCAGGAAGACTGATTCCAATTTTTTATATCTAGAAGGATCATCAACATCTAACTTTACTAACAGATCACCTTTGTATCCGTGTTTACGGCTAATGTGACCAATAAAGTAGCAATCCTTCAATTCCATTACTCAGCTGCTTCTGCTGCAGGAGTATCTGCTGCTGGAGCTTCTTCAACAGCCTCTGCTGCTGGAGCTTCTTCAACAACTTCCTCAACAACTTCAGGAGTGTTTTTTGCAACAATTGCAGCTTCTCTAGTAGCTCTAACTGCTTTTTCTGCAGCAAGTGCTTTAGAAGCAGCTTCTGCTTTTGTTTTTGCTATTGCGCTGGTTGCATTTCCAATTTGCTGTGCTTTATCCGATAACCAAGCTTCGTACTTTGCTAAGGCTTGCTCTTCAGTATGTGCATTCTTTTTAACACCGTCTAAAAGGTGCTTTTTCATCATAACACCAGTATACGACAAAATTGCTCTAGCTGTATCTGTTGGAACAGCTCCTACTTGAACCCAGTAAAGAGCTCTGTCGTGGTTTAAGTCAATTGTTGCAGGTGTAGTATTAGGATTGTATAAGCCTAATCTTTCGATGTGACGACCATCACGCTTTGAACGTGAATCTGCTGCTACGATATGGTAAACTGGTTTACCTTTTTTACCGAAACGTTGTAATCTAATTTTAGTAGCCATTTTAATTGTTTTAGGGTCCGAAACCCGGTTAATTAATAATCCTCTTTCTCGAAGAGAGGCGCAAATATACGTTTATTTGTTTACTTAGCAAAGCCCTTTTAATCTAGTCATTTGTTCTTTTCAATATATTTTAGACTGCTAATTTCTAAATTTAAATATTCTTTATTTAGCGCTGTTTTTGGTTTCATTTTTTAGAGTATCCCACGATTCTATTTTCTAGCATATGCAACCTTACTAACAATTGTTCAAATCTTTATAAACATTTTATTTTTTGTTGATAAGCTTATGAACAATTGTTTATAAGTCTCTTTTCATAAGAAAAGCACCTCGAACAAACGAGGTGCTTTTATCATAATAGATCTATTGAAATAGTTTTTTCAACTAGTTTACTTGAGTATAGAACGTGAAATTACAATTTTTTGAATTTCAGAAGTCCCTTCGTAAATTTGTGTGATTTTAGCATCACGCATTAGGCGTTCCACATGAAATTCTTTTACAAAACCATAGCCTCCGTGAATTTGAACAGCTTCCGTTGTAATTCTCATAGCCTTATCAGCTGAAAATAATTTAGCCATTGCACCAGATTCTGTAAAATCAATTCCAGCATCTTTCTGCCAAGCAGCTCTTAAACATAAAAGTCTAGCAGCTTCAACTTCTGTTGCCATATCTGCTAATTTAAATGCAATTGCTTGGTGTTCGCAAATAGGTTTACCAAAAGATTTTCTTTCTTTTGAATATTTTAAAGCAAGTTCTAGAGCACCAGAGGCAACTCCCAAAGCTTGAGCAGCAATTCCAATTCTACCTCCAGAAAGGGTGGTCATGGCAAATTTGAAACCAAAACCATCTTCTCCAATACGATTTTCTTTCGGTACCTTTACATCAGTAAACATTAATGAATGTGTGTCTGAACCACGAATACCCATTTTGTTTTCTTTAGCGCCCACTACAAAACCGTCCATACCTTTTTCTACAATAAGAGCATTAATTCCACGATGCCCTTTGGAAACGTCTGTTTGTGCGATAACGATGTATACAGAAGCTGTACTTCCGTTTGTAATCCAATTTTTCGTTCCGTTTAAAAGGTAATGATCGCCTTTATCAATAGCAGTTGTGCTTTGAGATGTCGCATCGGAACCTGCTTCGGGTTCGGACAAACAAAAAGCACCTATCATTTCTCCTGTGGCAAGTTTAGTTAAATACTTTTGCTTTTGTGCCTCATTACCAAACTTCTCTATACCCCAGCAAACTAAAGAATTGTTTACCGACATTACTACCGAAGCAGAAGCGTCTACCTTAGACAATTCTTCCATAGCCAATATGTACGAGATTGTGTCCATACCACCTCCACCATACTCTGGCGAAACCATCATTCCTAAGAATCCAAGTTCGCCCATTTTCTTTATTTGCTCGTGGGGGAACGTTTGCGTTTCATCTCTTTCAATTACGCCAGGCAAAAGTTCTGTTTGAGCAAAATCTCTTGCTGCATCGCGTATCATTATATGTTCTTCGCTTAATTCAAAATTCATTCTAAGTTTTTTAAATAGTTTTTTCTTAAATATCTTCAAAAGTACATTATTTTGAGCAATTTAGCCATCTAACATTTTTATAGCTTGAAAGAATATTTTGTTATAGGTTTAATGTCTGGAACCTCTTTAGATGGTTTAGACATAGCTTACTGTAGTTTTAACTACAGTACGAAATGGTGCTATAAAATTCACGCTTTTAAAACCGTGAATTATTCTGCGGATTTTCGAGATAAACTCAGAGAATCCTCAAGCTTAAGTCCTCGTTTACTTTCAAGTTTATCAAACGAATTTGGCTCATTTATGGCCAGTGAAGTGGCTGTTTTTATTAAGGAAAAATCTATTCTTAATATAGATTTGGTTGCTTCGCATGGACATACGGTATTTCATCAGCCCGATAAGGGCATTACTTTACAAATTGGGAGTCCTAAACCTTTGTACAATTCACTTTTTAAACCTGTTGCTTTTGATTTTAGAACTCAAGATGTAGAATTAGGTGGACAAGGTGCTCCATTAGTACCTTTTGTAGATAAAACTTTGTTTGAGGAGTTTCATGCCTGTTTAAATTTAGGAGGTTTTTCTAATATTTCCTTCGATTTAGAGGGTAGAAGAGTGGCTTTTGATATATGCCCTGTAAACATTGTTTTAAACTTATGGGCAAATAAAGTGGAACTAGACTATGACAATGAAGGACGCTTAGCTCGATCTGGAACAATTAATCATCAGTTACTAAATCAATTAAACGAACTGAGTTACTACAAAAAGAGCTGTCCTAAATCGCTAGGTTGGGAATGGGTTAAACAGTTTGTTCTTCCTTTGATTACGAATTCAAATGTTTCGATTATTGATGTGTTAAGAACTTTTACGGAGCATGCAGCTCAACAAATGGTTTTTGTTTTTTCTCACTATAAAATCCATTCTGTTTTGGTAACTGGTGGAGGGGTATATAACGACTTTTTATTGGAGCGAATTCGAAGTTTGTCTTCTTCGGTTTCTTTAAAGATTAAACCAAACATTATAGATAGCAAGGAGGCTATGGCATTTGCATTTTTAGGCTTAATGAAGCTGTTGGATCAAACAAATGTTCTGTGCTCAGTAACGGGTTCTGTTAAAGATCATTGTTCCGGTAAATTATATACTAAAGAATTGTAAATTGCAAAAAAAAAATAGAACCTATGAATTTTAAAAAAATTATTTGGATTTTAATTTTTCCTTTCGCTTTTTACAGCTGTGATGAAGATACTATAGAAGAAAATTCTATAGCTGGCTGTATGGATGACTTAGCCTCTAATTATAATGCTGATGCAGAAACAGCTGCTCCATGTATTTACAATGCATCTGATGTTTTAGTAAACAATCCATGGCAAATTGCTTCTGCAACGGCTGTTTTTTCTGGAACCGAATTAGACCTTTTAGAGCTCACAGATCTTATTCCGGCTTGTACACTCGATAATCTGTTTATGTTTGACCAGAATAATTTTGTTACCATGGAGGACAATATAATTTTGTGTGAAAACGGCGAAGAATCTGTGCTCGATCTTTCTGGCAACTGGACTATTGAAGGCAATGTACTAACCATCGAAAACGGATCTGAAGTATACGTGCTTACCGTTGACAATTTGACTGCTACTTCCATGGATTTATTGTTTGACTACAATTTTGATGTAAGCGGAACTATTTTTCCTATACCCGCTAAAATTATTTTAATACAGAGTTAATTTTCACGAACTTAGTTTACCAACAAAAAAAAGCACCGAAAGGTGCTTTTTTTTGTTTTATGATGCTTTGTACTCCTATTCTTTTAGTAGTCATTTGTATTGGCATTGTACTGGAGTGTTTGTTGGTTATTCATTTTGATTTGATACCCCCATCCTGGAGTTAAATCACCAATTCCGTTAAAGTCCCATACAGGTAAATAAGCATTTCCAGATGCGTTTTTAATAATTTCGATATCCGTTATACTTTCAAATACAGCGCTACAACTTGCCGCTTGTGTTCGTAAGTAACCAAAAAGACTCCAACCTAAGGGAAGTATTATTTGAGCTTCTTCGGGCTCATTGTAAACTCCGTAAACTTCCAAGTTTTCTTCTTGCGATGTTTTAACTTGATAAGCACTTCCATAAATCATTGAACCGATTCCATTAAAGCCCCATTCTGCTAAATAAGCAGCGCCTTGAAAATCTTTCGCAATTACAATAGATTCATTTATTGGGTTTAAAACGTTTGCAATGTCCATATCGTCTAAAACCAAATAGCAGGAAATAATACCCCAACCTAGAGGGAAGTTAATTAACTGACTGGTAACAGGTAGTATAACAACTCCATCTGTAATAGCAGAAATACCATTGGTTGTATATTCGCCCTGGTTTGGCATGGATTGTAAATAATGAACTTCGCAGTAGTAGTAAAGATCTTCTGATTGATCCCAAACTTTTAGCACGAAAGATTGCCCCTCCTGGTATCCATCAATTTCATCTGTAGTAGTATCATCTCCCTGAACTGCAATAGACTGAACCACTCCTTGCCAAACAATGTAGCCTGCGCATTTCTCAAGGCCATTTTCATCGTTGTAAAACACGCCTATAATATCGGAATTTGAAATAGGTGCATCAACTAAATTGAAAACAATATCGTCTGGTATAACAAGGGTATGATTAGCACCTGTTAGTGTGAAATTAAATACATCGGGAACCTCCACAAACTCACAAGAGCCATCGTTAGAATTTGCTTGTGGATCGAAATTAAGTGCAGTAGCATCTGTACATCCGATGTAAATACATGTTTCATTATCTTGATTTGCTTCTGGGTTGTAGTTTGAAGCTGCAAAATCCAAGCAACCTAAAATAATACATGAGCCATCGTCTTCATTGGCCAGTTGGCTGTAGTTGTTGGCAATTGGGTTGGTGCATCCTGGAATTGAACCGCATTCGGCAACAACAAAGCTTTCTGTAGTTCCGTAGCCTGATGGGTTACTGTTGTTTGCAATGATTACATTATCACAATTTCTAACATTGTAATATCCGCCATTCCATCCGTCTCCATAAGAGTCTAAAGATTGGAAGGTATAACTTCCTTGAGCCAAACAAACCGAGGTATAATAATCAGAATCATTAGTGTAGGTTCCGCCACCTCCAGCAATACCTTCTCCACCACCGTCTAATACAATCCACGAAACCTCATTTGCGTAGGTTCCTGTATGAATTTGAACTGTTATTAGCTCCGTAGTACACGAAGTGTTTTCTAGAATTCCTGTTGCAATTAAGTTTTCTTGTTGCCATAAATTTACTCTTCCACCTTGAGCCGAATGTAAAGCTGCATGTGCCCGAGCTCTTTGTCCGTTACTAAACATATTTGTGCAGTCGGTGTAATCCATAAAGTTTTGAACATTATCTAATGATCCACAAGTAGATTGATTTGTGTTACAGCCGTATAGTGTTCCAATTGTATTAGGAGTATCGTCAACATTGTCGTCATAATTACAGTTATCCTCTAGTTCTGCATCGTTAGAGTCGCCCCAAGTATGCGATAAGTTTAAATAATGCCCCACCTCATGGGTAAGGGTTGTAGCTGCGAAATTAGAGGAGCTAGAGGTTCCTGTGGTTCCAAATTGACTGTGTCTAGTTACAATTCCTTCGTTTCCGCTAGGTGCAGTTCCTGGGTAATAGGCGTAAGCACCAGCACCACTTTCGATGTTGTCTACTACCCAAATATTAAGATACATATTTGGATCCCAAATGACTAAGCCTTTTACATTTTCGCCAGCATTGTCTGTAAAATCAGATTCAGTTCTGGTAATTCCGGTAGTTGTATTTCCATCTGGATCTAAATTTGCCAATTCAAATTTGATGTTTAAATTGGACTTAATGCCGCTAAAAGCAGGGACTACTGAGTTGAAATCTGAATTTGAGGCATTAAAATCTTCGTTAATAGCTGTTAACGCACTATTTACTTGAGTGGTGGAAATGTTTGAATAAGAGTCGTTGTAGATGATATGTATGACTACGGGAATGGTTTTTTGAGCAAAACTAGATTTTGAGTTTATAATTTGTTGAATTTCTATTTCATATGCTTTCCTCATTTCCAATAAAGAAGGATCTTCTTTATACCTTGCATTCATATACGTGTTAAAATTACAAGGATGTATTTGAGCTATAGACTCAAATAGGGATAAAATAATTAGGGGGGTAATTAATAGTTTTTTCATGACACATAGGTTTATTCAGTCAAATATACTCAAAATTTAAGTGTAAAGTATAAGTGTAATTTCTCTTTTAAGAATTTTATTAGGCTGTTATTTATACAATTATTTAACTTTCCAATTTAACCCTAAAGCAAATGTTTTAGGTTTAAAATCGTAACCAACATGTATCATAACACGGTAATTTTCTATAGATATGTTTGTACCAACGTTAAGGTTTACTCCGTTTAAATTGTAGTCGTTTACATAATATTTACCTAGAGGTTTTGCATAGTCTATATTTTCCTCTTCGTTTTCTTCAATGCCATTGATATCATTGTAAAATTGGTACCTAAAATCTTGAATGTAACCTAAACCAAAGCAAAAGTCAAAGTCTATAAAGTCCCATTGTAAAACGCCCAGTTGCTGCGGATTAAATACTGTACCAATAGTAATCATCTTAACAATGTTATTGCCGCCCTCTTCTATTCTATCTGTTCTGAGCTCGTCTCTCCGAGCAGGGTTGCCTAAATACTGGTAAGCACTGTCAAAAGAAAGCCTGTTCCATTTTAGATGAGTATAAAAGCCAAACACTTCCGACCTTTGTAAAGTATATACATTAAAGCCAAAAGGAATGTCTTTAAAACTCGTAATAATTCCCATGGCAGCATAACTATCGTTTCGAGTTGATTGTGCTCGAGATATTGTGAAGGAGAGAAGTAGGAAAAAGAAAATAAGTTGTTTCATGATTTACTTGCAGTTTTTAATCATTATTTCTAAAATTTGAGCCGCCGCTTCTGCGATAACTGTACCTGGCCCAAAAACACCAGCTACACCTGCATCAAACAAATAGTCGTAGTCTTGAGCCGGAATAACGCCTCCAGCTACCACCATAATATCTTCTCTTCCAAGTGCTTTTAATTCTGCAATAACATAGGGAACTAGAGTTTTATGGCCTGCGGCTAAGGAAGAAATTCCAAGAATATGAACATCGTTTTCTACTGCTTGTTTTGCCGCTTCTTTAGGTGTTTGAAATAAGGGGCCTATATCCACATCAAAACCTAAATCTGCAAAGGAGGTAGAAACAACTTTTGCACCTCTGTCGTGCCCATCTTGTCCCATTTTGGCAACCATAATACGCGGTCTTCGTCCTTCTATTTGTGCAAATTTATCTGCCAGTTCTTGTGCTCTTTTAAAATCTTTATTGTTTGCTATTTCCATAGAATATACTCCAGCTATTGAACGTATTTTTGCTTGGTACCTTCCAAACACGATTTCGCAAGCATCAGATATTTCACCTAATGAAGCTCTAAGTCTTGCAGCATCAATGGCTAAAGATAATAAATTACCTTTTCCCGATCGACAAGATTCGCTAAGATCCTTTAATGCTGTTTGTACTTTTTGTTCATCCCTATTAGCGCGCATCTTCTCTAAACGCTTAATTTGTGAGTCTCGAACCAACGTATTATCAACCTCTAGCGTTTCGATGGCTTCTTCTTTTTCTAGACGATAGGAGTTTACACCTATTATTTGGTCTTTACCACTGTCTATACGCGCTTGTTTTCGTGCTGCTGCTTCTTCAATACGCATCTTAGGAATCCCTGTTTCTATGGCTTTTGCCATTCCTCCGAGTTGCTCCACTTCTTGAATTAGTTTCCAAGCTTTCTGAGTAATTTCTTCGGTAAGCTTCTCTACGTAATGAGAGCCTCCCCATGGATCTACCACTCGAGTAATTTCGGTTTCTTTTTGAAGGTATATTTGTGTGTTTCTAGCAATACGAGCAGAAAAATCTGTTGGAAGCGCTATAGCTTCGTCTAAGGCGTTGGTGTGCAAAGATTGAGTTCCGCCAAAGGCTGCAGCCATCGCTTCGATACAAGTACGTGCAACATTATTGTAAGGATCTTGTTCGGTTAAGCTCCATCCCGATGTTTGACAATGGGTTCGTAACGCTAATGATTTAGGGTTTTTAGGCTTAAATTCCTGCACTAACTTTGCCCAAAGCATTCGCGCTGCGCGCATTTTAGCAATCTCCATAAAGTGATTCATTCCTATACCCCAAAAGAAGGATAGGCGTGGAGCAAAGCTGTCTATGTCCATACCAGCCTCGAGTCCTGTACGAATATACTCTAGGCCATCGGCAAGTGTATAGGCCAATTCTATATCTGGGGTTGCTCCAGCTTCTTGCATATGGTAACCAGAAATACTTATCGAGTTAAATTTTGGCATGTTTAGAGCGGTATACTCAAAAATATCTGCTATAATTCTCATCGATTGTTTGGGCGGGTATATGTACGTATTACGTACCATAAACTCTTTCAAAATATCATTTTGAATGGTTCCACTCAATAAGTTTAAATTCACACCTTGCTCTTGTGCCGCAACAATATAAAAAGCCATTATTGGAAGCACTGCTCCGTTCATGGTCATCGAAACAGACATTTGGTCTAAAGGTATCTTGTCGAAAAGAATCTTCATGTCTTCCACAGAGTCTATAGCTACTCCTGCTTTTCCAACATCGCCAACTACGCGTTCATGATCAGAGTCGTATCCTCTATGCGTTGCTAGGTCAAAGGCAACAGAAAGTCCTTTTTGTCCAGCAGCTAAGTTTCTTCTATAGAAAGCATTCGAATCTTCGGCGGTAGAAAAACCTGCATATTGACGTACGGTCCAAGGGCGCCTAACATACATCGTTGAGTAGGGGCCTCTGAGGTTTGGAGCAATACCAGAAATAAATTTTAGATGCTCTGTGTCTTTTATATCCGAGGCTTGGTATTTATCTTTCAACTCAATTTGTTCTGGACTGAGCCAGGTTTTTACTGGTTTTTTAAGTTCCTCTCGTGCTAAGTTGAGTTTTATGTTCGAAAAATCAGGTCTAAGCATTTTGTTCTTTTTTTAATCGTTCTTGATCCATATGCTCAGACAGTCGTTTCGTATTTAAGATCTTAAAATCATTTCCTTCACTAAAGTCTTCTTTAATCGTCATTTCTATTTTTGAAGCCATTTTCTCCTCTAAATTCGGATGCAAATTTGTTCCCACTAGGCTTAGGTTTCCATCATTCAAATTCTGTTCTTGCTGCAATGCGTTTGTGGCAATCATATCTTGAATAAAATTTGATTTAATGGATGCTAACCAGCCACCTTGAGCTTCAATTTTTTGAAATAGCAACCAGGCATTCTCACTCATCTTATTGGTGAGTTGTTCTATGTAGTAGGAGCCCGATGATGGGTCGCTAACCTTGTTAAAATAAGCTTCTTCCTTTAGAATTAATGAGGTATTTCTTGCCATTCTTTGGGCAAATTCATCATCTTTTTTGTAAGCAGCATTAAAACTAGTTACATTTAGAGTATTTGCTCCTCCAAGTGCGGCAGACATACACTGACTGGTTGTTCGTAGCATGTTTACGTGCGAATCAAACAGAGTGTTTGTTCTTAAGCCGGTTTCTGCTCTAAGTTCTAATTCGCAGTTCTCTTTTTTGTATGCCTTTACTATTTGTGTCCATAAAATTCGCATTGCTCGAAATTTAGCGATTTCAAAGAAATAGTTTGTCGAAACACCTAAACTGATTTGTACTGCATTCGATTTTAATTCTTTATTGTGCGCAAAGTACTCGCTTAGTTGCGCTAGAGTAAAAGCGAGTTCCTGACTTGAGTTTGCACCTGCATTGTGGTATTCGTGACCTTGAATACTTAAGGTCTTAAAAGACGATAATTCTTTAGCTTTATCTTGTATTGTATTAAATATATACCATAGATTTTCGTCTACACGACCTTGTTTTAAAAAGTGCATCAATGGGTCGTTATGTAAACTCCCTTTTATTTTGCTTTTATCTAGCCCTCTCTTCTCTACAAGTGCAAGGAAAGAATCGAAAGTATTCTCGATGTCCGAAGTTTTAAACGAAGTTTGTATGTGTTGAATGAGTACATCTTTTAATACAACAGGTAAATCAGAACTTTTAATATTACATAGCAATAGGGCAGTAGCACCACTATTTAAACTAGTCAATACTGTTTTGTTTGTAGGTTTGTTAAGACTTTGCTCTATCTCCCAGTCGGAATGTTGATGTGTTGTATCTCCATTAAATTTGTAAACGGACTCCTCGGTGTACACTGGTAAAATTTCTATTTTTTCTGGACTTTCCCAGCTTAAATCAGTGTAGTTTTTTCCTTTAAGTTCAGAAATGATTTGTTCATTCCACTGGAGCAGTGTCTTAGGGCTAAATTCTTCAAATAGTTTTTCCATATGGCATAGCTTATTCAATAATTAGAAAAATCTCTTCGTTTTCTTTCTTCATGTGGTATTCCTCTCGGGCGTATTTCTCTAAACCTTCGGGGCTCGAGAGTTCATGTAAAGCGATAGAATCCTTACGAATTTCTTCTTTGTAGTGCCTTTTGTCTTTTTCTAATTGATCAATACTGTTGGATAAATTACGATGATTTAAGTAAGAATTACTGTCAAAAAAAAGCATCCATAACACAAATAAAAATCCCAATACAATAAAGGGGCTTTTTACATGGGATGCAAAACGTTTAAGAAAGACGGTTGTTTTTTTCATGATTCAAAAATAAGGAATGTTTTTTGACGTTTTTTAATTCATTGTCCCTAAGGTATACTTTCTATTCTTGTTCAGAATAGAAACTTAATTGACATTGGTTCGACCAATATGATTAAGTTTATTCGTTCTGTTTCAACATCACACCAGTATGTTCCCATTCATTTCTTTCGGAATAGTAATGCCCATTATTTTCAAAATTGTTGGTGCTACATCAGCCAATTTGCCGTTTTTTATCTCATTATAACTAGTATTGAGTATAAAACAAGGCACAGGATTGGTCGAATGAGCTGTATTTGGACTGCCATCCGAATTTATCATGTAATCTGCATTTCCATGATCTGCAATAATTACAAAACCATAATCTTGTTTTAAGCCTGCTTCTACTACTTGTTGTGCACAAAAATCTACTGTTTCTAGGGCTTCAATAACTGCTTTGTATACACCTGTGTGCCCTACCATATCTGGGTTTGCAAAGTTTAAGCAAATAAAATCACTGGGCGTATTTTTTATTTCGGAAACGATGGCATCTGTAATTTCTTGAGCGCTCATACTGGCTTGCAAATCGTATGTAGCTACCTTTGGAGATGGAATCATAATACGCTTCTCTCCAGAAAAGGGCACTTCTCTACCTCCAGAGAAAAAGAATGAAACATGGGGGTATTTTTCTGTTTCAGCAATTCTAATTTGAGTTTTCTTGTTTTCAGATAAAACCTCGCCAAGAGTATTGCGCAGGTTGTCTTTGTGGAACAAAACAGCTATGTCTTTAAAAGATCGATCGTACCTAGTCATGGTAACGTAATTCAAATTTAATTTGAACATATCGTATTCCTTGTGGTCTTCCTGACTTAGTACTTGTGTGATTTCTCTACATCGATCGGTTCTAAAATTAAAACAAACAACCAAATCACCTTCTTCAATTTTGGCTATTTTACTTCCTGTTGCATCAACTTTAGTTATGGGTAGAATAAATTCGTCCGTAACATCTTTGTCATAAGAACTCTGTATGGAGTTAAGAATGTTCGCACTTTGTTCACCCTTTGCATGCACCAATAAATCGTAAGCTATTTTTATTCTTTCCCAACGCTTGTCCCTATCCATTGCATAATAACGCCCTACTACACTTACTAGTTCAGCCGAAAGATGTTCGATTTTGGTTTCTAAGTTCTCTATAAATCCTTTACCACTTTTTGGGTCGGTATCTCTTCCATCTGTAAATGCATGTACGTATACTTTATCTAATCCTGCGGAATCTGCAAGTTCACATAAATGATGCAAGTGGATTTCGTGCGAATGTATTCCTCCATTCGAAACCAAACCTATAAAATGAACCGACTTATGTTTGTTTTTTGCATAGTCGAAGGCATCGTTTAAGGTTTTGTTATCTTTAAGAGTGTTTTCTTTTACTGCATTATTAATTTTTACTAAATCCTGATAAACAACTCTTCCTGCTCCGATGTTTAGATGGCCAACTTCTGAGTTACCCATTTGTCCTTCGGGTAAACCTACATGCTTTCCATCTGTTCGCAATTCGGAATTTGGATGTGTTTTGTAGAGCGCATCAACAAAAGGTGTTTTAGCATTACTCATAGCGTTAGACTTGGTCTTGTTACCATGTCCCCAGCCATCTAGAATTAATAAGGCTACTTTTTTCATGAATTAGGTTTTGATCTGTAAATTTAAACAATCCAAAGCTTCCTTGTAGTCTAATTTACAACGAATCATTTTACATCCTAAACGAAAGGAATACACTGTAGCTCGATAGTTGAAATTATAAAATGATGACTTTCTAAATAACGGCTATTAAATGGTGCTTTTTATTGCCTCGGCACAGCGTTCTCCATCTATAGCAGCTGACACGATTCCGCCTGCATATCCGGCTCCTTCTCCACAAGGGTAGAGATTTACGATTTGTGGATGGTGTAAGGACTCGCTATCGCGAGGGATGCGTATTGGAGAGGATGTTCTCGATTCTACGCCTAAAATATTGGCTTGATTTGTATAAAAACCTTTCATCTTTCTTCCAAAAGCTTTAAAGCCTACTTGGAGTCTATGACCAATAACAGGAGGCAGTAACTCGTGAAGAGGAGCTGAGTTTATTCCTGGAATGTAGGAACAATCGTTTAGGTTATTTGAGAATTTATTATTTGTAAAATCGACCATTCTTTGTGCTGGAGCAGCTTGTGTTTTCCCTCCAGCTACCCAAGCCATTTTTTCCATTTCTTGCTGAAAAACAAGACCAGCTAAATCACCGTGCTTAGCATAGGCTTTTAAATCCTCAGGCTCTATAGCTACAACCATACCCGAATTGGCATAACGAGAGCTGCGTGTTGAGGCAGACATTCCATTAACAACTACTTCGCCAGGTGTGGTGGCAGAGGGTACTATTTGCCCTCCCGGACACATACAAAACGAGAACACACCTTTGCCATTAACTTGATGTACGAGTTTGTAGGACGCTGCTGGTAAATACCTACTTCTAATCTCGCATCTATATTGTTCTGCATCTATAATAGGTTGTGGGTGTTCTATACGAACCCCCATTGCAAAAGATTTAGCTTCCAGAAGAATCTTATGCTTATTAAGTAAATAGAACACATCTCTTGCAGAGTGTCCAGTAGCTAAAATTACGGAGTGTCCTAGTATTTTATTTCCATTTTGATCAACTACACCTTCTATTTTATTGCCCTTAATAACAAAATCTTCTACTCTGCAATTAAAATGTAATTCTCCTCCAGCTGCAAGAATATTTTCTCTCATTTTTGCAATAATCTTGGGCAGCTTATTTGTACCAATATGCGGATGTGTATCTATCATGATGTCTTCTACAGCACCATGCCCCACAAGAATCTCTAATATTCTTTGTACGCTTCCTCTTTTTTTAGATCTCGTATACAGTTTACCATCAGAATAAGTTCCTGCACCACCTTCTCCATAGCAGTAATTAGAGTCTGGGTTTACTTCGTGTTTGTGAATTTTAGCCAGATCTTTTCTTCTTTGAATCACATCTTTCCCACGTTCAATTATAATTGGTTTAAGTCCCAGTTCAATTAAACGTAAAGCTGCAAAAAGTCCTGCAGGTCCAGATCCTACAATAATTATGGGTGTAGCCGACGAAATGTTTTTGTATTCTCTTTCGTAGTTCGGATTGATTGCATTTTCTCCATCGGAATAAACGGTTACTTTTAAGTGCACATTAATTTTACGTGAGCGTGCATCTATAGAGCGCTTTTGAACTACGACACTACTAATTTCCTTGGCATCTATATTTAAGTGCTTTGCGGCACTAAATTTTATAGAAAGCTCTTCTGTTGCTGCTTTTGGCGAAACACTTATGGTTATTTCTTGTTGCATTTATTCGAAAGTAATGGAGAATTGTAATCCTCTTGTGTAAAAGCCTTCTAAAGGACTGGTAAATATGGTTCCATCCTGAACGATTAAGTTTGTTAAACCGTAGGCATATTTAATTTGAGGAGCAAATTTGAAAAACTCGAAATAGAAATCGCATCCCATACCTATTTCCAAGGATAAGTTAGAGCGATTTAATTTAAATATATTTTCGTCAATTACGTCTTTTTCGGACGCCATATCCACACCAAAGCTTGGCCCTAAAAACACAAACACCCTGCTGTTGTTAATCCTGTCTGCTCGGTATTTTAAATGAATTGCCGATTCCACAAACCAGGACTCAACTTTTTTAACTACCTCAGTTGGGCCGTCATAATCTGGATTAAAAGTGTATTTTATGTTTCTTTGAATTGTTTTTACGGTAAGTATATGCCTTAAGTTAAGCTTATTTCCAAGTCTGAGGTCTGGTAAAACAAATGAAACACCCATTCCAAAATCACTCTCCGTTTCAATTGAGAGTACGTCGGAATTACTTAAAAACCCTTCAGTATAATCGTTTACTAAATTATAGTAGCCAAAATCTAAAGCCATTCCAAAGTGGAATTTTTTATAGTCGTATTGACTTTGGGCTATTAGTTTTTGTTTTTGTGCAAATACAGAAAAACCAATTGAAGCTAGAATGAATAGTAAACTTAGTTTTTTCATTTTTGAGCGGTGTAAATAGAGGCGATACCCATTGTTAACGGATGGTTTTTTGCATTCGTATAACCACAATTTTCAATAATTGTATTTAGTTTTTTTCCATGAGGAAAAGCACTAACAGATTCGGGTAAGTAGGAGTAAGCGGCATTGTCTTTAGAAATTATTTTACCAATAAGTGGTAAAATAAATGTAAAGTATAAGTCGTAAAGTTGTTTAAAAGGAAATAGAGTAGGTTTTGAGAATTCTAAAATATAAAGTTGGCCTCCAGGACGAAGAACTCTAAACATTTCCGAAAGACCTTTTTCTAGGTTCTCGAAGTTTCGGGCTCCAAAACTAACCGTTACCGCATCAAAACTTGCATCTTCAAATGGAAGATCTTCCGAGTCGGCTAGCTGTAAGCTTATTATTTCCTCTACATTTTTCTCTTTAATCTTTATCTTTCCAACATCTAACATTCCCTTAGAAATGTCTATTCCTACTACTTTGGACGGATTAGATTTCAGTAGAGCAATAGCCAAATCCGCTGTTCCGGTTGCTACGTCTAATATTCTTTTTGGTGCTTGTTTTTTTAATTTCCTCACAAGTCTTTTTCTCCAGAAAATATCTATTCCGAGAGATAGGAAGTGGTTTAGAAAATCGTAGTTGCCAGCAATGTTATCAAACATTGATGCGACTTGGTCCTTTTTAGATAAAGAGGATTCTTTGTAGGGCTTAACCGTTTTTTTCAAAAGTTATATTTTGTGCAAAAGTACTTACTTAATTTCTTTTTTGTTCATAGAGTTTACAAAAAGAATGTTTCCTAATTTTTCGTATCCTTCAAAATAAGAAGTTCCCTCTCTTTCTAGTACTTCCTCGTCAAACCCAATCATTGTAAAGTCTGCTGATGCAGATTGCTCGTTAATGATTGTTTTGACACTTTTACTTGGATCTTTTTCTATTAAATTTATGTTGGATGGGGAGATGGGCAAACGTCCTTTTTTAATAAGATTTAGCAAAAGCTCTTTCTGATTTTCGATGGTACCTTTTTCATAAATAGAGTATATTTTTATACTCGCATCTCTCCAGTCTTTGTGTCCAAGTAATATATACCCTAAAAGTATTTCGAGGTTAGAGTCTTGATAATCGTCTGCAGAAATCCAAATATGAATGTCTCTGTGGTAACCGTACGACCTATAAGTACTGTTTAAAATACAAACATCTAAGTCTGTGGCGGTTAGTAGGTGGTGGTTTTTTATAATTTGTTCTAGCTTATCTTTGTTTCCTCTTTCGAATTCCAAAACAATTAGATTGTGCCCTTTTCCGGAAATACTCGCCAATTGTATTACCTGTGCTATTGCAGAGGTATACGAGGGGCTGATGATGGTGTCTAGATACACCTTCGATTTAGATCCTTCTGCTAAACGCAGTAATTTACTGAGTGTTTTAATAGATACTGAATGCGATTCTTTATTTAAGTAACCTTCAATAAAATGCATGTAGGTACCAAAACCGTATTTATGCGAAACCCAGCGCATAAAATCAAAGGCATCTCTATTTTGAAGCGTAACATCTGACACGCATATGGCAAAGGGCCTCCAATGATCATTGGCGCTGTTGTATTCTTTTTTACGAACAAAAATTTGTAATTGTCGGCTAAGCTGAAACAATACCCCTTTAAATAGTTTAATAATTCCGCCTGTAGATGTATTGTATTTACTGATGTAAATGTAAATAAGGGCCATAAAAAAAAGAGATACCAATGCGTAAGTAGCATTCATTTTAAACATGAGCCAGAAAGATAAAAAAGCTCCCACAAAGGATATGTACCATCGCGATCTAAAGGTTGGTCTATACGAGGGATCTGCAGAGAAATGCTCTAACAGAGAAATCAAACAAATAGCTCCATAGGTTACCATAAAGAACATAGCAATAACTTCTGCAACTAAATTAATATCGCCAATTACAACAAAGAAAAAGGCAATTACACACGAAACTAACGAAGCGTTAAGCGGCTCTATTGTTCCTTTTTTATTTCTAGACAACCAGGTGTTTAAGGTAAGTGTAGGAAAAATTTCATCTACTCCAAGTGCTTGTAACGTTCTAGGTGCAACCATTACCGAGCCTAAGGCCGATGATATAGCAGCACAGGCTAGTCCGATAGGTATAATGGGTCCCCAAATGGCTATTCTACTCATAATGAGCTGGTCAGTAGCTAAGTCTTCTAAAGAAGCCGACAAAACCAGCTTTAAAGCTACCGCTACATAAACAATTATACCTACTGCGGTAGCCCATAAAGTTCCTTTAGGAATAGATTTTTTTGGATCTTTTAAATCGCCAGACAGCCCTAAGCCTGCTGCAATACCCGTAAAGGCCGGGAATATTATTGTAAATACATAAAAGAAAGAGTCTGGATTTCCGACCGATGAAATCAGATCTACATCTGATATTAAGTGTCCTTCTATAGGTTTGCCCATAAAAAACATAATGAGCGATGCGAATAGTATGGCTACAACATAGTACAACAGATTCATTCCTATGTTTGCTCCCTTAGTAAGCATTAAAATACTCAATAGAATCATCATTACAATTCCAATGAGTTGTTTATCGAGAATATAAGTACTGTAATCTCCAAGTATTGGATAGCTTTCTACAAGAAACTGCGCAAAGGGAAAGAATGCCTCTGTAAATGCAATTACATAAAAGGCTACAGAAATGGCTTGCGATAAAAATAAAGCGATACCTATTGCTGCTCCAATGTTTAAACCAAAAGATCGTGAAATAATGTAATATGCTCCACCACCTTCTACTTTTCGGTTTGTAGCAATTTCTGCCACAGCCATTGCTGTAGGTATGGTAACTAAGTGCCCAATAATAATAATAGCAATAGCCCCCATAAAGCCAGTATGTGCAACTGCATATCCAAACCGAAGGTATAGTATGGCTCCCAAAATAGTGGAAATTGCCGTCATAAAGACGGGTGCAGTACCAAAATTAGCCTTGGGTTTTAAAAGAGAGTCTGACATATTTATAATTTAAAGCTAAGCCTCGAATATAGTGAAATTTCTAGAGTGCTAGTGTGTTGAGGGACTCAAAAATAATCAAATAGTATAATTTTAGGTAATTGAGTTAAGCCTTACCAAGCATTCATCTAAACGGCCTATCCAACGGTAAGATGTGCTTTTGGGTATTCGTAATTGTGCGATTTCATTTTACTGCTTAAGGCAAAAGCTAAGGTAAGTGTACCAATTCTACCTACAAACATACAGATCATTACCACTACTTTTCCTGTAAAAGATAAATCTGCTGTAATTCCAGTAGAAAGACCTACGGTAGAAAAAGCAGAAACAATTTCAAATGCAATAGGTAGTATTCCTTTTTCACCGTCTGAGATACTTAAAATAAAAACAGCCAAAAAGATAGACGAGGCCGAAAATAAAAAAATAGAAAAAGCTTTGTGTAAAAGCTCTGCTGAGATGGTTCTTTTTCCAATTTCGATTCTTTTTTGTCCTCTAATTGTATTTAACGCAGAGTAAATAATTAGCATGAAAGTAGAGGTTTTAATACCACCACCAGTAGAACCAGGAGATGCTCCAATAAACATTAAGAATATAAAAATTAGTAACATTGGGGTTCCAATTACAGAAAAGTCTACGGTATTAAAGCCTGCAGTTCGGGCTGTTATAGATTGAAAGAACGAGGTGATTAATTGTCCTTCTAAACTCATTCCGTTTAGCGTGTTTTGCTGTTCTAAAAAATAGAACATCAGCATACCAAAAGCAATAAGGACTAAGGATGTGTACAAGGAGATTTTAGTACTGAGTTTAAGACCAAATAAGGGTGACTTAATTGATTTTTTTATCCTCTCGAGATTAAATAAATCATCAATAACGGGAAAGCCTACTGCTCCGAAAAATATTAATCCGGCTAGTACAAGATGCATGCTGTGCGAGTTCTGAAGTAAATGTTCATGCAAACCATCAGAAAATAAAGAGAAACCGGCATTATTAAATGCAGAGATAGAATGAAATAATGAAAAGAAAAATTGGTCTTCAATAAAAGGGAACTTAAGTTCTGGATTCCAAGTGAAGTAGAGGAAAATCATGCCAATAAATTCCATAAAAAAGCTGAATAAGAATATTTTCCTAAGCAATCCTTTTCCACTAAGTAAGGATTCTGAACTGAAATTTTCTTGCAGTATTGTTTGGTGTTTAATGCCAATTCCTTTCTTAGAAAATAGAGCAAACAAGGTGGCAAAAGAAATGATGTTTAAGCCGCCTAGTTGTATTAACAGCATTAGTATGGTATGGCCTTTTTGAGTAAAGTATGTGGCGGTGTCTACCACAATTAGTCCTGTAACACAGCTGGCGCTTATTGAGGTGAATAATGCTTCAAAAAAAGGCATGTATTCTACTTCTCTGGTCATCTCGGGCATCATTAAGAAGCCCGATCCCATAAGAATTAGGAGCACAAAGGAGCAAATTAACATGTTGGGCGGACTTAATCTTAAAAAAGCCAATTGGGTACTTGCTTTACCTAATTCTATTCCTACAAGAATGAAAAAGTAAAATTGTAAAAATAAAATATAATAATTTTCTAATTGAAACAGTTCCAATTGTTGTCCTAGCCAATTTAATAAGGACTGTCCCGAAATTAAAAAAGAGCTTGCGTTCAGTATGATAAGAACTAAAAGGAGGCCCTCAAACCAAGATTCTCTTAAAAGTTTTTTTGGTTCATAGGAGTAAAGTAGGTCTGTTAGATATTTTAGAATGTAAAAAACAAAGCTACCTTTTATGGCTACTAATATCCATTGTTTAATAACTGGACTTGGATTAAATCCGTATTGGTATACTAAGAGCGAGAGTATGAAAGTTGCGATTAAAAAACTCCCTACTTTAAATAAAGCTAAAACACCTTCCTTACTGTCGTAGAGTGCTAAGTTTATTTTTTCTCGTAGAGATTGTATCGACATACTAATGATTTGTTTGTTTAACGCTTAATTTTACTTGAATTTAAGAGGTCTTCAATTCGTATTGGAACAACGCCTACTTTTTCGCATACTAAACCTCCTGCTAAGTTAGCAATTCTCATTAATTCGTTACTCTGTAAGCCACAAGCTAAGGCTAAAGCGGCAACAGAAACAACGGTGTCTCCTGCGCCAGAAACATCAACTATAGCTCTTTTATGAGCATTTTCGTGGTATACATTTGTTTTGTCTTGAAAGTAGATGCCGTTTTCGGAGAGTGTTAGTAAAACACCTTTTGCATTTAGTTTTGTTCGAACTAATTCTACATTTTCAGCTAATTGAGTGTTAGAAAGAACGTCAAAATCTACGGCTAAACCTTCTTTAATTTCTTTTAAGTTTGGCTTAAATATGTCTACGTTTTTGTAGGCAAAGAAATTATCCTTTTTAGGGTCTACTATGGTAGGTATTTTTAAGTCTTGGGCTATTTTAATAGCTTTATGGATTAAACGCTCTGTAAGTAATCCCTTATTGTAATCTTCAAATATAACTACATCAAACGATACAGATTTAAATATCTTTTCAAGTTCAAGTTCTATAAAAGCTTCTTTTATCGGCTCAGTACATTCTTCATCTACTCTTAAAACATGCTTATTATTACTAATAATTCGAGTTTTAACTGTGGTGTTTCTAGCTTGTATTTCTTGGATTCCCATGCAGCTTAAATTTTGCTCTGCCATAAGCTTGCAAAAAAGTTTTCCGTAGTGGTCGTTTCCAATTGCAGAGAAAAGAGTAGGTACTGCTCCGAGAGATTGAATGTTAAGGGCCACGTTTGCTGCGCCACCCAAACGACTTTCTCTTTTTTCTATGTCAACTACTGGCACAGGTGCTTCTGGCGAAGTTCGGTGAATATTTCCCCACATATAAGCGTCAATCATAGCATCTCCTATAATGAGTACTTGTTTGTTTTTAAACTGATGTAGTATCGTTTCTATAGAATTCATAGCGTTTACATTGGTTTGCTATTTGTTTAGCTAAAACCGAAGATTGCAAAAGAACAAAAAAAAGCCCCTACTGTTTAGGTAGGGGCAATAAAATTAGACTAATTTATCTAAAGCTGTTTTAATTCTGTAAACTGCCTCTACGAGTACCTCATCTGCTGCAGCATAAGATATACGCATGCAATTAGGCGATCCGAAAGCTACTCCAGTTACAGTAGCTACATTGGCTTGGTTGAGTAAATACATGCAAAAATCGTTTGCATCTGCCACAAGGGTGCCTTTATACGATTTACCAAAGTAGTAAGATACATCCGGGAATATGTAAAATGCTCCTTGGGGTATACTTAATTTTAAACCTTTAATTTCTTTCAGCTTTGAGATCATCAAATCTCTACGTCTTAGAAATGCTTCTCGCATCTCTTTAGTACAAATAGGGTCTGCTAATACTGCAGCTTCGGTAGCTTTTTGCGCTATTGCGCAGGTTGCAGATGTGGTTTGCCCTTGCATTTTTGTACAGGCAGCTGCCAACCATTTTGGTGCGCCTAAATATCCAACACGCCATCCGGTCATTGCAAAGCCTTTTGAAACTCCATTTACGGTTACAACTCGATCTTTAATCGATTCAAATTGCCCAATGCTTACGTGTTCTCCAAGAAAACTAATATGTTCATAAATCTCATCAGAAATGATGATTAGATTTGGGTGTTGTTCGAAAACGCTTACGAGTTCTGCCAATTCTTTGCGGCTGTAAACGGATCCGGTAGGGTTACAAGGTGTGCTAAACAGAAAAGCTTTTGTTTTAGATGTTATGGCTTTTTCTACCTGCTTAGGTGTAATTTTAAAGTCGGCTTCCACTGTGGCTTCTATTACCACAGGAATTCCTTCGGCCATTTTAACCATTTGAAAATAACTAACCCAATAAGGAGCCGGAACAATTACCTCGTCTCCTGGATTTACTAAAGCCAACATAAGTTGGGCAAGTGATTGTTTTGCTCCAGTAGATACGACTATTTCATCTGCAGCATAGGTGAGTTTATTGTCTCGCTTAAACTTTTTAGAAAGAGCAGTTCTGAGTTCTCCTAATCCAGGAACTGGAGTGTAGTGAGAAAAGTTATCGTCTATCGCTTTCTTAGCTGCATCCTTTATGAAATCGGGAGTGTCAAAATCAGGCTCACCTAAACTAAGCGAAATTACATCTACGCCACGCTCTATTAATTCTCTGCTTTGGCGAGCCATTGCTATTGTTTGTGACTCTTCTAGGCTTAGAATACGGTCTGATAAAATGTTCATTGTCTTTAGGTATAGGACTGATTAGATCTTCATTGAAATGCAAATATAAAAAACGGAAATTGTAATAGCGAAATCCTGAGCTATAAATCTGAAACAAAAAAACGGACGCTAGGTCCGTTTTTTCTGTAATTTTTTGATAGATTTATTTGTTAAACCTTAGCAATAGAAGTTTTGTTGATTTTTAATTTTGAGGTTCCACCTTCAGCTTGGATAATTAAAGTGTCCTCGTTAATTTCCAATATTTTTGCATGAATTCCTCCAAGGGTAATTACTTTATCACCTTTTTGTATTTCAGCTCTAAACTTTGCTTCGTCCTTTTGTTTTTTTACTTGAGGACGGATCATGAAAAAATACATAACTACTACGATAGCAATAAGTGGTAAAAAACTCATGATTCCCGATGCTGTATCAGCGAGTAAATAAATTGTTAACATTTTATTCTTCTTTTAGGTTTACCAATCCATTTACCGTTAAAATCATTTGACTAGGTATCATATTGGTGGTTAGTGTAACTTTTTTGCTTTGTTTCCCTTTTTTTCCAGTGCTGTTAAACTTCACATCTACCACACCAGATTCTCCTGGTGCTACTGGCTCTCTGGGCCATACAGGAACGGTGCATCCACAAGATCCTTTCGCATTTGAAATTATTAAAGGCTCCGATCCGGTATTGGTGAACTTAAAGGCATAATCTACAGATTCTCCTTGCATTATTTCTCCAAAGTTCCATTCTGTTTCTTCAAATTCCATTTTAGCATCCACTGGAGTGTCTACTTGGTCTAGAGTTACTTGGGTTCTTGTTTTTTGTTTTGTAGCATCAATTTTTGAGCTTGCAGTTTCGTTGCAAGCAACAAAGCCAATACTTAAAATTGCTATAAATATACTTTTCTTCATGCCTATTTATTTTGTGTTTTTACAAATGTACTGGTTTTGGTCGTTTTTAAACCAATCCTCTACCCAACTTTTTTAGTTTTCCTTCCTCATTAAAACGAATGGCTAATTTGTCGATTACACCATTTATAAAAATTTTACTTTTTTGACTCGAGTAATCTTTTGACAATTCGATGTATTCGTTAAGAGTAACTTTTACAGGAATTGTTTCGCAATTAAGGAGCTCGCAAATAGCCATTTGCATGAGTATTTTATCCATGTCGGATATGCGTTCCTCATCCCAATTACTAGCGGTTTCTACAATGTATTTTTTGTAGTCTAAAGAGTTAAGTATGGTGCGTTTTAATAAGTTAGCTGCAAATACTTTATCGTCTTCGTCTTTATACAAAGGCAAAAGTCTTGCGTACTCATCACTGTTTTCTTTGAGCGACTTTATTGTTTTAATTACAGATAAATTACCTACTTCAAAATCGTCCAACCAAAAGATGCTTTTTTCTTCTAAGAAACTATGTACATCTTCGTTTGGAGCAATAAATTCCATAAAGAGTGCCGAAATAAACTTACGATCCTCTAGGAATGAACTGTGCTCGTCGTTTAAGTATTCTGTATACATTTCAGACTCTTGAATTTGTCTGAAAATTTTCCCTACCAATTCTGGATTCTCATCCCAATAGGTCTCTTCATTTTCGTACTTCTCTAGTAATGAGAGGTTCTTAGAGAGGAGCGTTAAGGTTTTATTATCTGCAAATTTGCTGTTTGGGTTTAAATCTTCGGCACTTGGGAGCAGTTTGTTTATCCCTAACTCAATTTTACCCTCTGCATGCTTTTTTATAGCTACAAGCAGTAAAAGTAAATGCACATACAAGGAGTGGGTTTTTTCGAGACTTTTGGTAAGGTCGCGCACGCTTTTTGTTAAATCTTCGCTCTCTGAATGAAAAAATGCGTAAAGAATTTGAAGTACTTTTATTCTAATATGTCTTCTGTTGAGCATGTGTTTGGTTTTCAATGAGCGTATATAGGGAAGCGTAGGTAACTAGTGTAAAATTATAATTTTGCTAAAGCTTTTCTTACGCGGCTTTGAGCAATCTGCTTTGCTGCTTCATGAGGCGTGATTCCTTCTAATTCAGATTTCTTTAAAATCTCTAGAGTTGTGTGGTATATTTCTTCTGTTTTTGCAATAGCCTCGTCTCTATTGTATCCTTGTAGTTCAGAATATACGTTTATCAAACCACCAGCATTTATTAAAAAATCTGGTGCGTATATCATTCCCATATCCATAACCATTTGTCCGTGCTTTACCTCGTCAGCCAATTGGTTGTTTGCCGCTCCAGCAATAATAGAGCATTTTAAACGACTTAAAGTATTGTCGTTTAGAGAAGCCCCTAATGCACAAGGAGCATAAATATCCATGTCTACATCGTAAATGTCGTCACCTTCAACTATAGTAGCGCCGTATTTTGCAGCCACCATTTCTAAACGTTCTTTACTTATGTCGTTTATTGTTACAAGTGCTCCTTCTTCTGTTAAATGTTTAACCAAGTTGATTCCGACATTTCCGATTCCTTGAACCACTACTTTTTTTCCTTCTAAAGAATCTGTTCCCCATTTGTACATGGCAGAGGCTTTCATTCCCATATATACTCCATATGCAGTAACTGGCGAAGGGTCTCCAGAACCTCCCATAGATTTAGGGATTCCTGTTACATGCTTTGTTTCTAAACGAACCATTTCCATGTCGTGTGTTGTCATACCAACGTCTTCGGCTGTAATGTAATTTCCACCTAGCGTTTCCACAAACTTACCGAACCTACGCATAAGCGCGTCTGTTTTTTGTATTTTGGCGTCTCCAAATATTACTGCTTTACCGCCGCCTAAATTTAATCCAGAAATGGAAGCCTTAAAGGTCATTCCTCTCGACAAACGTAGTACGTCGTTTAAAGCCTCTAATTCGTTTTTGTAATCCCACATTCTAGTTCCACCTAATGCAGGGCCTAATGCTGTACTGTGTATTGCAATAATTGCTTTGAGTCCAGTTTCTTCATCCTGACAAAAAACAACCTGTTCGTGACCCATATCGTTCATTTCACGAATAATAGGATTGCTAGAAGATTGTGTGTCTTGTATGTCGGTTACCTTAATCATAATGTCTAATTTTAGGGTCGCTGAATTTAATTTTACATTGCTAAGATTTTCATGCTTAGATCTGTATTTTTGATTCAGAATTATTACACTTAAATTTCTGCAAAAGTACTCTTTTTTTTGCAGATAAAAAACTGATTGATATTGTATGAAAGCACTTAAACACCTCAATAAATATTTTTGGAAATACCGATACCGTTTTGTTATGGGTTTGTTTTTTGTTTTTGTTTCGAATGTATTTGGCTTGTATCCGCCTATTTATATTGGAGAGGTTTTGAACCTGATAAGCGATTCTTTAAATCAAAGTGATGTTTCGGATACAGCTCTTCAAAGTACACTAAAAAGTCAACTAGCGTATTATGCTTTTTTGGTTTTGCTTTTTGCTGTTTTCAGAGGTTTGTTTATGTTTTTTATGCGGCAAACCCTGATTGTTATGTCTAGAATGATCGAATACGATTTGAAAAATGAAATTTACGATCATTACCAACAATTAAGTATCTCATTTTATAAGCGAAATAAAACAGGAGATTTGATGAACAGAATTAGCGATGACGTTAGTAAGGTACGCATGTATATGGGACCTGCCATATTATACAGCACCAACTTAGTTATTAGCATTTCGCTTATTGTACCAAAAATGATTAGTTTGAGCCCTAAACTAACTTTGTTTGCTCTAAGCCCTCTGCCTTTTTTAGTTTTAGCAATTTATAAGGTTAGTTCTGTAATGAATGTTAAAAGTGAGATTGTTCAAAAGCAACTGTCTAAATTATCGAGCATCAGTCAAGAAACATTCTCGGGCATTCGAGTCATCAAATCCTACACTCAGGAACGCTTTATGGAGAACCAGTTTATGGAAGCTGCAGAAGATTACAAGAATAAAAATTTAGACCTGGTAAAAGTAAATGCATTGTTTTTCCCTTTAATGATTCTGTTAATAGGAATGAGTACTCTTTTCACCATTTACATTGGAGGTTTGGAAGCCATTGCTGGAAAAATTCAAATTGGCGACATTGCTACTTTTGTCATATATGTAAATATGCTTACCTGGCCTGTAGCTTCTTTAGGTTGGGTAACCTCGCTTGTTCAAAGAGCGGCGGCATCTCAACAAAGAATTAACGAATTTTTAAAAGAGGTTCCCGAAATTACAAATCCAAGCACTAAAAACCAGGTGCTTACCGGAAATTTAAACTTCAACAATGTAAGCTTTGTATATTCCGATACAGGCATAAAAGCGCTAAATAGTTTAACGTTCGAGTTAAAGGAAGGTCAAACTTTAGGTGTTATCGGAAAGATTGGTTCCGGTAAAAGTACTTTAGCAGAGTTGCTTTGTCGCATAAACGATCCAAGTAGCGGAACTATTACTATAGGTAAGGATACTATAAAAGAGGTAAATTTAACCGAATTGAGGTCTTATATAGGTTATGTTCCCCAAGAGTCCTTTCTGTTTTCGGACAGCATTTATAACAACATTGCCTTTGGAACTAAAAATGCTACCCAAGTGGAGGTAATAGAGGCTGCAAAGGCTGCGGGTATTTATGATAATATTATGAAGTTTAAAGCGCAGTTTAATACGGTAGTTGGCGAAAGAGGTATAACCCTTTCTGGAGGACAAAAACAACGCATTTCTATTGCTAGAGCTTTAATAAGAAATCCAAAATTCATGTTGTTTGATGACTGCTTGTCTGCGGTAGACACCGAAACAGAAGAACTTATACTTCAAAATATAAAAAAGCAAAGCGTAAACAAATCAACCATTATCATCTCTCATAGAGCTTCTTCTCTAAAACATGCAGATCAAATTATTGTACTCGATAAGGGAACTATTTTAGAAAAAGGTAGTCATTTGGAATTGTTAAACCTAGAAGGGGAGTATGCTAAAGTGTATAAAAAACAATTATCTGAAAGTTAAGTTTAGCAGCTTTTATTGATTTTTCTTTTATTAAAGGATATTTTTTGCAAAATTTGAGCAATAGAACTTTAATCAATTAGAACTATGGAATTACACGACTCAAATTCGCAAGAAATATTCGCAAGAAAATTGAGAGCCGGAAGAAGGACTTACTTTTTTGATGTAAGAGCTACTCGAGCAGAAGACTATTACTTGACCATTACCGAAAGTAAAAAGCAGACCAATGAAGATGGGTCTTCCTTTTTTAAGAAGCATAAAATATTTTTATACAAAGAAGACTTTTTAGGGTTTAAAGAAATTCTTGAAGAGGTTACCAAATTTATTATCGATCAAAAAGGCGAAGCAGTAATTTCTGATTTTGAATCCAAAGAAGAGCTCACAGAAAAGAGTACATCAGAAAAAAAGCCCGACAGTTCTAATAGATTTACCAACGTAGATTTTGAGGATATTTAATTACTTAGTACAGATGAATGCCCTGCAATGAATTTTAATAATTAGTTCTAAACTCTTTTTTTAATAGACTTAAAGCTTCATCAAGTAGCCATTTGTGCTCTTCTAAAGAACCTTCAATAATTAATTTACCAAGTTCCATAGCATCAGCTTGAGGAGCCGTTGAGCTTACTTGTGCGTTTATAACTGTAAGTAACTGGTCCTTTGCTTGGTTGATTAGTTCCCATGCTTCATCAGAAATATAAACTTGTTGCGACATATTGTGGTCGTATTCACTCCGTATGGTTTGGATTAATGCTCGGTGTAAGCTTTGAGAATTCATTCCAGTAGTTTGTACTCTAACCAACAAATTGGTGGGCTGCATGCGTTCCATAAACAGCGTTAATCTTTCGTAAGCTTGCGCTCTTAGTGGCACCATTTGTTTGGCTGCAGACTTTTTGTACTCGAAAACCCGGCGTTTATGATCGTGTGCGAGTACCTTGTTTAACATGTACACGGCAAGCATCATTACCAATACTGCGGGTAAAATAAAACCAAGTTGATCTATTATTGTTGTCATGAGAAAATATTTTAGCTAAAATAGGAAAAGAATGTCGGTAGTTTTTAGCCTTAAATCGATTCTTTTAACAGAACTTATTCTATCGAAATTTAAAGGAAACAACAAAAAAAGTATCTTTACCCTTTATGAAACAGCTAAACCATATATTTAAAAGTATTCTAGCATTCTTTAATTCCGGAAGCGAAAGAAGCGTGGTTGTAATCTGTTTTTTACTATCTACCTTGTTTTGGGTACTCATTAAATTTTCTAAAGAATATACCTACTACATCGATTATCCTGTAGAATTTGTTAATCAACCCGTAGAAAAATACCTTAAAGAGAAACCCACATCAAGTCTTAAAATTAAAGTAAAAGGTTTTGGCTTTAATTTTTTAAAAGAAGTTTTTACGCGTAGAAGTATAGCTGTAAATGTTTCCAAATTGTCCTATCAAAACTCAAAAGCATCTTATTACTGGATAACAGAAAATAATTTACCAGATATAGCCATACAATTAAGCGGCTTTTCTATTCTCGAAATAGAACCTGATAGCTTGTTTTTAAACTACAGTAATAAAACAAAAAAAAGCGTAACAGTTCAGGTTCCATTGGAACTAGAGTTTAGAGAGAATTATAGACCCTACAGTTCATTAGAAATAACACCAAACAAAATTGATATTTATGGACCCTCCCATCTTATTGATACACTTACAACTGTTTTTACCAAGCCATTATTTGCCAAAGATGTTGTGGATGATATAAATCAAAAACTCAGTATTGTTTTTCCGGATGAACTTATTTCATCTCGAGATTTACAGGTTAATGTACAGCAAGAGGTAGAGCGCTTCACTCAAATTAATAAGGTAATACCTATACAATTAAAAAACCTTCCAAAGGGAATGTCGCCTTATATGAAACCCTCTGAGGTAGAACTGTCCTTTTGGATAGCGATGCAAGATGTAGATAAGGTTTCCGATGCTGATTTTTATGTTTTTTGCGACTACAACGAGGTACTTAAAACCAACAGCTCTGTATTAAATGTGTTTATAGACAAAGACAAATACCCAACCATAGTAAAGCGGGTGAAATACAGTCCTACAACCATTGAATTTATAAATTTCTGATGTATAAAATTGGTATAACTGGCGGTATTGGGAGTGGTAAATCTACGGTAGCAGAATTATTCAAAATTTTAGGGGTGTCGGTTTATTCCTCAGACCAAAGAGCCAAGTTTTTAATGGTTTCTAATCCTTTGGTAAGAACTCAAATAGAAAATACTTTTGGTGTGAAAGCTTATATAGGTAAAGAGTTAAACAAAGCTTATATCGCCTCAAAAGTCTTTTCGGACTCTAAAGAATTAGAAAAGTTAAATGCAATTGTACATCCTGCGGTTAAAATTGATTTTGATCTTTGGTGTTTAGCCCAAAAAAGTGCTTATGTGTTAAAGGAAGCAGCTATTTTATTTGAGAGTAAAGCAAATATTGGTTTAGATAAAGTCATACTGGTAACAGCACCAAAAGCCTTACGAATTTCACGTGTTGTAGAAAGAGATCAATCATCAGAAAAGGAAGTTTTGGGAAGAATGGACAAACAATGGTCTGATTTAAAGAAGCGAACACTTTCTGATTTTGAAATCGTAAACAACGAAAAAAAATCTGTACTTGTGCAAGTATTGGAAATTCACAAAGCTATAGTTGCTTTACATTAATAGATTAAATCTACAGCACCCTTTCCTTCTCTAATCAACAAGAAATCAGAATCGTCGGTACAATCAACGATAGTAGAGGCAATATTTTCTCCATATCCACCGTCTATAACCATGTCTACAAGCGCAGCGTATTTTTCATGAATTAACTCTGGGTCTGTGGAGTATTCTACTACGTCATCTTCATCTCTTATAGAGGTAGAAACGATTGGACTTCCAAGAGCTTTCACAATTTCTCGTGCTATATTGTTGTCCGGTATTCTTATACCAACGGTTTTCTTTTTGGTATTAAAAATCTTAGGTATTTTTCCTGTGGCATTTAAAATAACGGTAAAAGGCCCAGGAAACACTCTTTTTAAAAATTTGTAGGTACGCGTACTTACTTGTTTTGCGTAAACAGACAAGTGTCTTAAATCGTAACAAACAAAAGAGAAATTTGCATCTTTAAGTTTTACGCCTTTTATGCGAGCAATTCGTTCGAGTGCTTTTTTGTTGTTTATATCACAACCTAAGCCGTAAACCGTGTCGGTGGGGTAAATAATTATTCCACCGTTTTTTAAACAGGTTACCACTTTCTCAATTTCTTTTTCGCTTGGCTTATCGTTGTAAATTCTTTTTAACATATCAAAGTTTACCTTTGTGAATGGGCAATTTACATTTTTAATTTTCTGTGGGATACTCGTTTCTACTAATGTTTGGCTTTTATAGTAAGGCATTGTATAAAATCTCTACCGGATGCTGTGCCAAACGCTTTGTGCCATCTTTAATTTGATGTCTGCAACTTGTTCCGGGTGCACATATAATAGAGCTTTCCGGTTCCTTACGGATGCTAGGAAATAAAACCAGCTCTCCAATTTTCATAGAAACATCGTAATGTTCTTTTTCGTAGCCAAAGGAACCAGCCATACCACAACAGCCCGAGGGTATTAATTGAACCTTGAAGTTTTTAGGTAGTTCTAAAGCAATTTTTGAGGGTACTAAAGATGAATTTGCTTTTTGATGGCAATGCCCATGCAGGCGAATGTGTTCCGACTTTTCTGTAAAACTGGAAGCTTTTATTCTATCCGCTTTAATTTCTTTAGCCAAAAATTCTTCTATAGTTAAGCTGTGTTTAGCCAGATGTTTAGCACTTTTCTGATCCTCTACTAAGTCTAAATATTCGTCTCGAAGTGTTAAAATGGCGGAGGGTTCCAAACCAATAAGCGCTTGTGCCTCTGAAATTACAGGAGCTAATAGCTGTACATTTTTATTTGCCAGGTTTTTAGCCTCGCTTAGGAATCCTTGAGAGATGAATGCTCTTCCACTTTCTACATGCTCAGGTATTACTACTTTGTAGCCCAACTTATTTAATAATTTAATACAGCGTATTCCTATGTGTGCATCATGGTAATTGGTAAATTCATCATTAAATAGATGTATTTTTCCATTTTCGAAATTACCTTCTTGAGGATTATTAAGGTACCATTTTAGGAGTGTTGTATTTTGTAGTAGTGGGAGCGAACGCTTTGATGCTACGCCCATTAATTTTTTTACAATGCCAGAGGTAAGTGCATTGTTTATAAAATAATTGTGCAAGTTTGGAGCTAAAGCAGCTCTTTTGTTTAAAGCAGTAAAATTGGCAAACAATTTTGCTCTAAATGGCGCTCCATTTTCTAGGTAGTTTTGGTGCGTATATTCAGCTTTTAATTTTGCAATATCTACATTAGAGGGGCATTCTGTTTTACATCCTTTACAAGACAAACACAAATCCATTACCTCTTTAATTTCTTGGTTTTGAAAAGGGTTTTGGATGGATTGGTCGCTCAAAACTTCTCGTAGTATATTTGCTCTTGCTCGTGTTGTATGTTTTTCTTTACGGGTTGCCATATAGCTTGGGCACATGGTTCCTCCAGTTAGTTCTGTTTTTCTACAGTCTCCAGATCCGTTGCACTTTTCTGCAGCACGTAACATCCCTAAATCTTCTTTAAAGCTAAATGTTGTTTTAAACGCTCGTGTTGTATAAGTTGGCATAAACCTCAAAAAAGAGTTCATAGCCGGTGTGTTTACAATTTTACCAGGATTAAATATTCCGTTCGGATCCCAAGTGTTTTTTAGGTCTTTGCAATGTTGGTAGTTTTTAGCTCCAATCATATATGGAATGTATTCACCTCTTAAGCGCCCATCGCCATGTTCTCCGCTTAAAGAGCCTTTATAGCTTTTTACTAATTTAGCGATGTCTCCGGCAATGGTTTTAAAAAGTTTATTTCCCTCTTCCGTTTTTAAATCAATTATCGGTCGTAAATGAAGTTCTCCAGTTGCTGCATGAGCGTAATGAACACAGAAAAGATTTCTTTTTTCAAGTATTTTATTAAAATCAGTTATAAACGCAGGCAAATCATTTACATCAACAGCGGTATCCTCTATTACGGCAACAGCCTTTGCATCTCCAGGGATATTTGAGAGTAAACCTAAGCCAGCTTTTCGTAGTGTCCAAACTTTGTCTATGTCTTTTCCTTTTACAATAGGAAAGTTTGTTCCCAGCTTTAATTCCTTAAAATGTTTAAGGCAATTTTTTATAAGTACAGCTAATTCTTGTTCCGATTCTTCTACAAATTCAACCACTAAAATTGCTTTAGGATTGCCCTTTACAAAAAAGCGATTTTTCTCTTGCTCTTTATTCTTTTTTGTACAATCCAATATGTAGTGATCGATAAGCTCGCAGGCAGTTGGCTTAAACTTTAAAGCTTCTAAATTGCCTCTCAGAGCCTCGTCTATAGAATTAAAATGAATGCAAATGAGTGCTTGTTGTGCGTTTGGAACTGGAACTAAGTTGAGCTTTATTTCGGTTGTAAAAGCTAAAGTTCCTTCAGATCCTGCCAAGAGTTTACAAAAGTTAAATTGATTTTCTGACCCCGTAAAAGGACTTGTTTGGGCAAGTAAATCTAAAGCGTAACCCGTGTTTCTTCTGGGAATGCTTTTCTTGGGAAATTCGTTCTCTATTTCCAATCTATTTTCTTTGTCAGAAAACAATTCTTTTGCCTGTTTATAGATTTTAGTTTCCAAATCAGAAACAGTGCCAATTCCCTTTGCCTTTGCTTCAAACTCTTGGTTGCTTAAAGCCTTAAACTCTGTTTCGTTTCCATCGGCAAGAATAACTTTTACAGAAATTAAGTGCTCTCTTGCCGAGCCATAAATTAAAGATCTGGACCCACAAGAGTTGTTTCCAACCATGCCACCAATCATACTTCTGTTAGAGGTAGAGGTTTCTGGTCCGTAGAAAAGCCCAAACTCTTTAAGTCGAAGATTTAGTTCGTCTCTAACAACTCCTGGCTGCACAATAGCATAAGAATCCTTCACGTTGATTTCAATAATCTCACAAAATTCTTCCGATATATCTACTACGATTCCGCCTCCTACTACCTGACCTGCTAAAGAAGTACCCGCAGCTCTAGGAATTATTGAACTAGATTCTTTGTTTGCAAAACAAATGAGCTTTATTAAATCATCTTTCGTTTTTGGTAGCGCTACTGCAAGAGGCATTTCTCTATAAGCCGAAGCATCTGTAGCATAGAGTTTACGCATGGTACTGTCGAAATATAAATCACCGTCTATTTGTTTTGAAAGCGCTACTAGTTTGGAGTGGTTCATTGTTCGAAAATACAATTTATAGCGCATAAAAATTACTTATTATATAGATTCTAGTAATTTTAATATGTTTTAAATAAATGCCGTATTCTAATTCGTTTATTAGTATTAATTTCGTTGAACGCAAAAGAAAACATGGAAATTTCATTTTTTAAATACCAGGGTGCAGGAAACGACTTTGTAATGATTGACAATCGTTTCAATAAACATTCTTTATCCACTGCTCAAATTGCACGTATGTGCGACCGAAAGTTTGGAGTCGGAGCCGATGGTTTAATTTTGCTTTCGAATTCTGTTGAGTCAGATTTTAAAATGGAGTACTACAATTCTGATGGAACTATTGGAAGCATGTGTGGCAATGGAGGAAGATGTATTGTTGCCTTTGCCGAAAAAATTGGAATCGTAAATAAAACATACGTTTTTGAAACTTACGATGGCTTACATAATGCTCAAGTATGCTCAAAGGATCTCATTTCTTTAAGCATGTGTGATGTTTTAGAGATTGAGCAAAATAAGCGCGATTGGGTGCTAGATACCGGCTCTCCTCATTTGGTTCAATTTGTTCCCTCAGTTCAAAACATAAACGTTAAAAAGTGCGGTGCAGAAATACGATTTTCTGATACGTATGCTAAAAAAGGAATAAACGTAAATTACGTAGAACTAAGCAATGAAGAATTATTGATTAGAACTTACGAAAGAGGTGTAGAGGACGAAACGCTTGCTTGCGGCACCGGCGCAACCGCATCTGCAATAGCAGCTTTCGAATCGGGTTTAATCACAAAAACCCCCATTAAGCTTAAAGCTTTAGGCGGTAACTTAGAGGTGAGTTTTACAAAAGTGAAAAACAAATACACCAACATCAAATTAATGGGCGCAGCAAAATTTGTGTATAAAGGTACAATCAATGTCTGAGTTTAAATTAAAATACAGAGCTCTTGAGCCGGAAGACGTTACCATGTTGTTTCTTTGGGAAAACGATTTAGAAATTAACGAAGTTAGCCTCTCAAAAGTTCCCTTTTCTAAATACATTTTGGAAAAGTACATTGCGCAAGCTCATTTAGACATTCAGCAAGCAGGACAATACCGTTTTGTTTTAGAAGACCAAGAAGGAAATGCAGTTGGTTGCGTAGACTTGTTCGATTATGAAGCGACTGATAGGCGTGCTGCAATAGGTATTATTATAGAAAAGCAATACAGATTAAAAGGCTACGCTCTTGAGGCTATTTCTTTAATGAAAGACTATGCTTTTAATCGAATTGGAATGCATCAGCTTTATTGCTCGGTTGGCATAAACAATACTAAAAGTTTAAACTTATTTGCCTCTGCAGGATTCACAAAAATTGGTATTCGAAAAGACTGGGCTTACAGAAATGGCGCCTTTCAAGATGTAGTAGAATTTCAATTTATCAACAAATAAGTTGAAATTTAAAGCAACATATATCCTAGCCAGTTTCTGTATCCTACTGTTATACACTACACAGTATTCGTGCATTCCAGAGCAGCCAAAAAAAGTCTATTTAAATTTAGCAGATTCCGTTAAATATGTAGGTGAGCAGACCTGTAAAAGTTGTCATTACGACAAGCATAAAACCTTTGCTCATACAGGAATGGGGCAATCGTTTGGACTAGCAAATCGAAGTAAAAGTGCCGCAAATTTTCATGAAGACTCCACTTTACTAGACCTTCATAGCGATTTATATTACCATCCTTATTGGCAAAAAGACAGTCTTAAGCTTCAGGAGTACAGATTGTTAAATGGAGATACCGTCCATAATAGAACTGAAAAAGCCGATTATATTATTGGCTCGGGTCAGCATACAAATTCTCATATTTCTAATGAAAACGGTTACCTACATCAACTTCCTTTTACCTATTATACACAAGAGGGTACATTAGATTTGCCTCCGGGCTTTGAAGACGGTTTTAATACACGTTTTAGTCGTAAAATTGGACTTGAATGCATGTCTTGTCACAACTCACTACCGGACTTTGTTATGGGTTCTGAAAATAAATTTGACAAGGTTCCTCTTGGTATCTCCTGCGAACGCTGCCACGGACCAGGAGAAATTCATGTAGCAGAGAAAATGAAAGGCATTGTTGTAGATACCTCTAAGTTTATCGATTATACCATCGTGAACCCTGGTAAACTAAGTTCAGATTTACAGTTTGATCTTTGCTCGCGTTGCCATTTACAAGGGAATACTGTTTTGGAAGGCGAGCAATCTTTTTTCGATTTTAAACCTGGAATGAAATTAGAAGAAGTGATGAACGTGTTTTTACCTCGTTTTAAAAACGACGAAAGCTTTATCATGGCCTCTCATGTAGACCGATTAAAGATGAGTGAGTGCTTTATTAATTCTAAGGATAAACTCACCTGTGTTACCTGCCACAACCCACACTTAAGCATAAAAGACACGCCTAAAGCTGTATTCAAACAAGCTTGCTTGTCTTGCCACACCGATGTTAAGGAGCACGAAGCGGATAAGGGAGACAAATGCATTTCTTGTCATATGCCAAAATCGGGTTCGAGCGATATTCCACACGTAACGGTTTCCGATCATAAAATTGCCATTCCAAAAGCACTAAATTCGCCAGAATCTAACTCCATAAAAGAGTTTATTGGCCTCTATTGTGTTAACAATAGTGCTCCATCAGATTTAAACATTCTTAAAGCATATTTACAGCAGTACGAAAAGTTTGAAAAGGAAGATTATTACCTAGATTCTGCTTTTGTTTACTTATCTAAAATACCTGTAACTATTTGTGCTAGAGAGTGGATTAAGTATTACTTTTTTACTTCGGATGTTACTGCTTTAATCTCTTGGTTCGAAAAAGAGTCTTTCGAAACGCGCTTAAAGGAACTCAACAAACCATCGTACGCCAACGACGATGCATGGGCATGGTATAGAGTAGGAGAGTCGTATTACAAAACCTTAAATTATACCAAAGCTGCCGATTGTTTTAAACAAGCCTCTCTTTTGGCTCCATTTCATCTGGAAATTCAGAACAAGTTTGGGATGGCTCTTTTAAAATGCAAGCGTTTAATTGAGGCAAAGCAGGTTTTTGAATTCATTCGAACAGAAAATCCCAAATTTGAAAAAGTGTATGCCAACTACGGATTCCTGCACAGTGTTTTAGGAAACTTTAATGAGGCATTAAAAATGTACGAAACTGGCTTGGCTCTCAATCCAGACATAGCTCAATTATGGCTAAATTTAGCAGCTTATTATTTGCATGTTCAAAATATTGAAGAAGCAAAAAAAGCATTAAAACAAGTACTCAGAATTAAACCAAACCATTCTCGAGCACAGCAATTACTGAATCAATTAAAATGAAAAAAGCAATTCCCCTAGGCCTCTTTATCCTAGCATCTTTTTTGGTGTTGAGCACTTACCTGGTTTACCAGCAAGTTTTTGCACCTATAGCGAACACAGATAAAATTGTACTGCTGCCAAAAGAAGCCAATTTTAACTCTTTAACAGACAGTTTAAAGAAGCACGGCTTGTTAAAAAATGAATTCTTTTTCGATGTTTTTCGCGAACAAAAAAAATTCGATAAAATAAAGCCAGGTAGGTATTTAATAAAGGCTGAGACTAATTTAAACAGCCTAGTAAACATGCTCCGGTTGGGAGCGCAAAAACCCTTAAACATTATTTTTAATAATGCAGCTACTTTAGAAGATTTGGCGGGCAAATTGGCTCCTCAAATTGAAGCCGACTCTTTAGAATTACTTCTTGCTTTTAAAAGTGACTTGTTTTTTTCTACCTACAGCTTAAATGAAGCTTCTGCCCGAAAGTTATTTATACCAAATACCTACGAAGTATACTGGACCATAAGTCCTACGGAGTTTTTGGAGCGCATGCAAAAAGAATACACTAAATTTTGGACAGATGAACGATTGTTGCTAGCTAAAAACAAAGGTTTAACTGCGCACCAAGTTTCTGTTTTAGCTTCTATAGTTCAAAAAGAAACGGCAAAAGTAGACGAGCAGCCAATTGTGGCAGGCTTGTATTTAAACCGATTAAATAAGGGCATGAAGCTACAATCTGACCCTACTGTAATTTATGCTTTGTACGAGCGCGATGGATTTGACCGTATTATTAAACGAGTTCTTAAAAAAGATCTAAAAATCAATTCTAAATACAATACGTATTATTACAAAGGACTTCCGCCAAACCCAATTTGTATTCCAGAAATGTCGGCATTGCTTGCCGTGCTAAACGCAAAAAAACACAGCCATATTTATATGTGTGCCAAAGAAGATTTTTCGGGGTACCATAATTTTACAAAACATTGGTCCGAACACAAACGAAATGCAAAGCGCTTTCAAAAAGCACTTTCCAATAAAGGAGTTATGCGCTAATGGTATTTGCAAAAGGAGATAAGGTTTCGTTTTTAAACGAAGCCCTAAAAGGTGTCGTCATCGATTATATAAACGATACGCATGTATTGGTAGAGGTAAACGGCATTGAAATGGATGTTTCTGCCAGCGAACTAATACGCATTACTTTTATCCCTAAGGTTGAG
>CAWVTK010000001.1:0-40595 GCA_963933205.1 uncultured Flavobacteriales bacterium | reverse complement strand
AGGTTCTGACAATTTAATTTGATATCCTTTAGCAAACTCTAGTTCGCCAATACCATTAAATGCCCAATTTGGAAGATAGGCATTACCTAGATGATCTTTAACGATGATAATACTTTGGGAAACATCGGAAAAAGCATCGATAACATCTACAGACTCTAGACAGGTATAACCAAACATACTCCATCCTTGTGGAAGTTCTACAGGAAAGTTTTGCGCGGAAGAGTTCGGCTTTACCGAAGCTAAGAAAACAAAAGAAAAAGCGAATAGTAATTTATTCATAAGCTGAGAGGACTAATTTTTGTAAATATAAACAATTGACTACAACATTTAGAATAAATAACGGGGACATTAATAGAGCTAAAAAGAGAGCAATGAGTAGGTTTGAATTTAATAAAACCGATTAGATTGAAAAAGAAACAGAGCAATTCTAGAGTAAACAAAAATAAAGAAGCCACTAAAAAGCGGCTTCTTTGAATCCCCCCGGGATTAAATGATTAGAAAATTATTACGCTTAAAATATTCGAGCAAAAGCCCAAAATTCAACAAATGTGCGATAACAATAAATGAATTTGATTTATAGAAATTCATTTAGTACTCCCATCCCCATATGAGTAACATAACTAATGATGTAATATTAGTTATTACATACTATTATAAAACCAAGTCTTGTAAATAGATGTTAAGATAGTATTGTGTGTAACTTTTACATTAAAGTACTGACATACAATAACATCTTAAGCATTGTAAAAATAATAACACACAAATTAGGTGACAGCCGAAATTTGAAGCAAAAAAAAATGAACTCACGAATCGTGTATAATTGTTAAAAAGCCTATAAAAACACTACTCGGTGAGTGATACTAAAAACTCACCAAGATCATCACTGCTCTTTAACATTAGTTTTTTACGAAGTCTTATGCGAGCCTTTCCTACAGATGAGGGTGCAATATTTATAATATTACCTATTTCGGTAAGCGTAAGCCCTTGTATTACCAGCGCAGACAATCGCTTTTCGGAAGAACTTAACTCGATATTTAAGCTTTTTAAATTCCTGATAAATCGTGGGTTTAACAAATAAAATGAAGACAAATATTCATCCCAAGAGTTTTCAATGCTGACGGATGTTTTAATTTTATCTTGCAAAGTGCTTAAATTAGTTAAGGAAAAGTCAGTTTTTAATTCTTTTAGATCTAATAGAAAATTTGCAGCACTTTCATTTTGCTTGGCCAGCAACATCGTATTGTTTAGTATTTCTGTGTTTTTCTCTTTATTTTCTAGTTCTATAATTTTAAAGTTTTTAGAAAGCGTGCTGGACCTAAAAATAATAATTAATAAAATTGCTAGAATAAACAAACCAATACCAACGGAACCTAGGAGGAGTTTTTGCCAATAATTACGTTCTATTTTATTGCTTTGTTGAAGAATTAACACCTCATTCTCTTTTTGGGCTAATTGGAAGCTACTCTCCATTTCATACACCTTGCCTGTAATGGTAATATCATTAACAAAATCGTTTACGACTAAGAATAGTTCACTATAATATTTTGATTTTTCTATATTTTCTACTAAAAGATAGGTTTGCATTAATTGCTTGTAGATACTTAACAGCTTTTGATCCCTTTTATCTGTATCTACTTTAGTTAAAGCTTCTTCTAACACAACAACAGCCTTAGTGTACTCCTTAAGTTCTAAATGAACATTTACTAAGCCCAATTGCGCATCTAAAAGATGAATTTCATCTTGGTATTTATTCATTTCGGCAATTGATGAAGTATAGACTTTTTTTGACTCATTTAGTAAGCCTTTCATAAAATATAGATTTGCGATACGCTGCAAATTAATTCCATAAGGAATTTGGTTATTCTTTTTTATGACTAAAGATTTTTCAAAAAAGTCAAGCGCTAAATCGTATTTCTTTTGCTCTACCAGAGAAGTTCCTAAGTTTAAATAGAGCATCTCTAAATTAATGTCGGAATTTAGTTTTTCAGCCAAATCAATACCCTTATTAAAATAATCAATGGCTTTAGATGGGTCTGATAAATCGTTAAAAATTAAGCCAATATTATTGAATACATTGAGTAAAGCTATGGAGTCTTTAACAGAACTTTCGAATATAGCTTGTGCATTTCTAAAATAGACTAATGCTTGATCGTATTGCTCATCATGATACAATATGGTTCCAATATTAGATTGCATTCTAGCGACAACATTTTCATTATTGAGTGTGGTGTTTACTTCAATCGATTTGTTAAAAAAAATCAAAGCAGAATCCAAATTTGACTTGTAGTAATGAAAAACACCTAACTCCCCCGTTAAAAAAGCTTCATTAGCTAAATATTTGGAATTAGCAAAGCCCTCAAATAATTCTTCATAACTATTGTAATTCTTTTGAGCAGCGTCAAAATCGCCACGTCTTAATTTTAAGGTAGCATATAAACTATACGAATCGGCTAGCATAATGGTGTCTCCTATACTTTGCGAAATATAGAATGAGCTATCTGCATACAACAAAGCAAGTCCATAATCTTGTGGCATATAGTAATAAGCCAGTTTTTTATAAATGTCAGCTTTTTGCTCAGGCGAATCAGAAGTCAAAAGCACTTTTTGAATACTATCTAACTGATGGTTTTGAGCCAAGGAAAATTGAGAAAATGCGAAAAGAAAAAGAATGATAAACCTCATGAAAAATAAATAAAATTAAACTAGTACAAGATACGCTTACATTACTATGTCAGAGATGTTTGTTGTTATTTCAGCTCTACATTGGCTTATGTCACCCTATTTGTCATGGTACGCCACCCTATAATAAAATCAATATTGATTTGTAAAAAGGCCATCCTAATGGATGGCCTTTTAGCTACTCTTGTTTGGCTAAATAATCTTATAATTTAACCGTAATTAATAGTGAATGCATACTTGCACAAGACACGATCTATTAAAAAACCGAGTTTTTTAATTTACATTAATAATGTCGTCGAAGTAATACGTTGAGTTTTCTGAACCATCGCCCACTACACCTATATTAAATATTACTACTACTTGCGTATACAAGTTGTTTTGAAGCGGAGTTCCAAAGTCAAAAGTTAATTCTTCCCATTGGTTGGCTAGAGTCGTATTTACAATAAGCTCTACAAATTCGCCCGTATTGGCATTTTCAAGTTTCATTAGTACAGGTATGTTTGCAGCTGGAGCTTGAATTTTCATTTTAAAAATACTAGAGCTAAAGTTTATTGGATTGGTAACAATGTAAGTTCCAGCCCAAAGTTCACCACCATGTCTTATATGTCGCACTACATTTTCACTTGGGTTCACGTCTGTAGGATTCGGGTTCTGTATAACAAATGTACTAGTACCATCGAAATCTACAAACTCGTAATATTCGCCTTCAAAGTCCAAAGGCAAATTAAACGAATTTGAATTTACATACTGGCATAAGCCATTGTCTAGATTAGCCAGCGGATCAAAGTTTAGTGCAGTATTGTCCATACAACCAAAGATTTCGTTGCCATTCGAGTTTTCTGAATTTACGATAATAGAACAGAAAGATAAATCCGTAATTTCTTCGGTAACTTTTATTTGATAACCGTGCGAATAATGCAAATCTCCAAGACCGTCAAAGTTAAATTCTGGAAGGTAAGGATTCCCGTAATTGTCTTTTACAATAATCAATTGATTAACCACACTAGAAAAGGCTTCGACTACATTCATGGGCTCCATACAGCTGTATCCAAACATACCCCATCCTTGAGGTAAGGTTAAAGGAATGTATACTTCTGTAGTAGTACAATTATCAAACTCGGCTTGTTGTAAAGCAGCTTCTAAATCTGCTATGGTTTGGTAGGCTTCAATTAGTTCTGTACTAAGGTATTCGCAAGAACCATCGTCTTCGAGTGCTTCTGGCATAAAGTTAGAAGCAGCAGAATCCATACATCCAACAACAACAACACTCGAGGTGTCACAGTCGCCACCGTCGTTATCGAAACACGTAAAATCGATTGGGTTGCTTCCAAATTCAAATTCATTATTGTCGCAGAATCCATCAGCATACCAAATCATGGGTGCACAGTTACCATTGCAATCTAACAATTCTGAGTTTGCACAATTCCCTTCAAACTCACATGAGCCATCGTTTACCTCAGCATCTTCATTGTAGTTTAGCGCAAAGATAGAGGTACATCCGAGGTTACATTCGCTTTGTCCAATGGTAAAATTGATTGTTTCCGAATTAGAAGCGCCAAAGATATGTTGCACAATTAAATCCTGGTTTTTATCAGTTACCACTAAGGTTGTATTTTCGAAACCTCCAGGAAAATCGGTGTACATCGTAATTGAGAAACAACCCGAATCAAAACAAAGATCTATTGCACCAAGCCCAAAGTAAGTCATAAAATCATTCTCATTTTGCAAGACACCAGATACATTATCTGTAATTGATGTGTCCGGTTGAACATTAAAGTATATTGGATTTTGACAATAAAAACAAGTACCATCGTCCACATTTGCAAACATATCGAAGTTTTGAGCTGTAGCATCTGTACAACCATTCACACTTACATCACACGGGTTTCCGCCGTAAGATACACATGCCTCGGCTTGAAACTCAGAATTAAAGGGACCAAAACCATCAGCGTAAACACATCCCGAAAAAGGTACATCATCACAAGAAGAATAAATACAGGTTAAATTACCGTATTGGTCAAACTGTTGTTGAGTGGCCATTTCGTTGTAATTAGTAGCATTTAAATCCATACAGCCCTCTAAAACATTACACATAAAGGGAGCAATAAAATTGGTGTTGATATTAACCCAGCATGAACTGTCTGGGATAAGAGTATTAAAGCTTGTAGCGTATGGAGTTCCATCACATTGACCGTATAATTGACCATTTACAGACACAAAATAGGAGAATGAGCTGCCAGGAGTACCGTTCAAGTCTCCTGTGTAAAGCCATTCATTACCGTTACGGTTCAAGTCTACTTGGAAACTTGTTTCTGCATCGAGCCAACTAGCCACAATAAAAACATCCAAAGAGTCTGTAAGGAATTCATAACCATCCATAGAAACATCAAAACTTACATTCGAATAGTTTGGCAATTCACCTTCACAATCGCAATATCCCTCTGGGTAATAACAAGAAGCTTCCTCTCCAAAGTTACAAGCAGCTTCGTCAAAACATCCTTCTGAACAACTCGAATCGTTTGTGTTAGCTAATGCATTGAATTGAGGATTACCATCAATTAAACAACCGAATACCGTTTCAACTGATGTCAAAATTAGAGTTTCCTTGTCGTTCATCAATGTCATAATATCTAGGTCAAATGTAATTTCGTAAGCGTCAACAACAAATTCGTTCCATAAAGAACTACAGTCTTCTTCTGAAGTAAATGATGTGAGGTTGCTTGTAAAGTCGTAGCAAATACCAGGCATGTTAATGGCTGTATTTTGACCTTCAATAGAAATAGCATCTTCAAGGTTTAAGCCATCACAATCGATGCATTGCCATTCTAGAAGAGGTTCCCATAATATTGGATCAGAGCCATTTAAGCCATAATGACCAGAAAACGAAATTGTGTCTCCAGTACTGTCATAATCTGAGTTTATATACACTACGGTATCGTTAACTTGATAAGACCCTAATTCTGATCCTTGAGGGGTAAAAACAACATAGTAGGCATCATAAAAATTAATGAAACCGATGTACAATCCTTGGGTACTATCAGAAACCATGTCTGGAGAATTAAACCCCCAAGTTCCACTTAATGGATTGCCTTCGCTCTGTTCAAATTCGCAAGTGTCGTCGTCTGTAATAGAAAATGGATTGTAATTAAAAGCTGTAGGGTTTGTACAACCTGTTTGAGAAAAAACTGGCGAACAGCAAACCGTGAATACAATGGCTAGTAGGGCTGTAAATTTATTTGTATAGGATTTCATAGTGTTTTGTAAAGTCTTATTTAATTAAGGTTAACTGCTTGGTAATAAAAGCACCATTCGCTTCAAGCTTATAAAGATACACTCCGGTTGCAAGGCTAGAAGCATTCATTTGTAAATTATGTACTCCTCTAACATATTCCTTATTAGCCAAAACCATAACTTCCTGTCCCATGGTATTAGATACTGTTACTTTTACTTTCCCAGCTGTTGGTAAAAAAAAACTAATACTTGTATTGTCTATTACTGGATTGGGTACATTTTGAAACAACTCTAAATCTTGGGTGATTGCTCTGTCAAATTCTATAGAACCAACTACACTTACCCCGTCTTTTATAAAAACATCTTGTCCTCTCTCCCAACGATTTACTTTCAATTGAGTCATGGAATCTTCCGACTTATCAAACAAAACGATTCTAAAACGCTCTGCTTTATTCATTCCTTCTTTGGCAGACGTCATTTCGTCGTCTCCCCAAATTGCTAAGGCTGCATGTCCTTCTTGCTCAGGACTCCAAGCAACAGAAGCAACCATGTTGTTTTCTGAATCGTATACAGCAATCTCGTCGCCAATTTCTGGAGAAATCTCCCAAGCAGAACCCAATATAAGTAGTGTGTGGTTTAAACCTGTATTAACAGGACGCGCAAAGCGTTCCGTATTCATAGTTTTCTGCTGGTAAGGACTTAGATTTGCTGTTTGAGCAAAAAGACTACAACACGTCAATAAGCTTAAAGAAAATAAAAACTTCTTCATTTTTATGAGGGGATAAATTAATACTTAATAAAGCCCAAATATATGTATAATTGTTAATTAAAAATACAATTATTTAAGCTTAATAGGTGTGCTTAAAAAGCTCATTTTAAGGGTTTTTAAAGTATTTATCGGATGGTGAAAAGATCTGAATTCTTTAAGTTCAGCGAAAAATAGCCTAGTATGCATGCGTTTAGTTTAATGCTGCTAAATTAAACCATACAATATCTGTTTAATTCGTCAATTTTTTTAAAAACGAAAATAATTAGCAAGCTCAAAAACAATTATAAGTTCTTAAATTATAATTGAAATAACGGGCAAATTTGATTTAGAGAAAATTAATTCAAAGTATCTTTACACTATACATGGAAAAGAAAAAAGTAGCAATTGTTGGTGCAGGTATTGCTGGCTTAGCCAGTGCAATACGTTTAAGAGTTCAAGGGCATAAAGTAAGTGTTTTTGAAGCGAACTCATATCCTGGAGGAAAACTTACCGCTTTTCAAGAAAATGGCTACAGATTTGACATGGGGCCGTCTCTTTTTACCATGCCTCAATTGGTTGAGGAACTTTTTGAGCTTGCGCAAAAACCAATACACAGCTATTTTAGCTACAAGAAAAAAGAAACTATTTGCAATTACTTTTACGAAGATGGTACTGTATTTAGTGCACCAGCAGATAAAAGTTTGTTTATTGCTAAAGCATCCGAAACCTTTAATGTTTCTGCGAACACACTTCTTTCATATATGAATAGAAGTAAAAAAAAATACGATTTAACCGCTGCACTTTTCTTGGAAAAATCACTTCATAAAAAGAGTACTTATTTATCTTCAAGTACTGTAAAAGCCTTGTTAAACTTAGGGGTTTTAGATTTAAACAAATCGCTGGCTACGCTCAACGAAAATACTTTTACGGATCCAAGATTGGCACAGTTTTACAACAGGTTTGCAACCTATAATGGCTCCTCTCCTTATAAAACGCCAGGAATAATGTCTATGATTCCGCACCTTGAGCAGCATTATGGAACTTACTTTCCCAAAGGCGGAATGCATCAAATTACCCTCAGTTTATTTGAACTCGCAAAAGATTTAGGCGTGCATTTTAATTTTAACAGCAGGGTGCAAGAAATTTTAACAAGCGGAAAATTAGTAACAGGTTTACGCATTAAAAACGAACAAGTGAATGCAGACATTGTAGTGTGCAATGCAGACATTGTACCTACATACAGGCGTTTACTTCCCAAGCATAAAGCTCCAGAAAAAACATTAAATCAAACAAGAAGTAGCTCGGCCTTAATTTTTTACTGGGGAATTAAAAAAGAATTTCCAGAATTGGACTTGCACAACATCTTTTTTTCTGAAAATTACGAAAAGGAATTTGACGCAATTTTTGAGGATCAAATGATAGACGATGATCCAACTGTTTATTTAAATATTAGTTCTAAAGAAGAGGATAGCGATGCGCCTGTAGGCTGCGAAAATTGGTTTACCATGATTAATGTTCCAAACAACACAGGACAAGATTGGGATGTGTTGATTGAGAGGGCAAGAAAAAACATACTCAAAAAACTAAGTAGGCTTTTAAACCAGGATATTTCTAAACTAATAGAACAGGAATCTATTTTAGACCCAAGAACTATAGAGTCCAGAACACAAAGTTACCAAGGAGCTTTGTATGGCGCATCCAGCAACAATAAATTTGCGGCCTTTTTAAGACATCCTAATTTCAAAAATAGCATTCAAAATCTTTTTTTCTGTGGCGGAAGCGTACACCCAGGAGGAGGCATTCCGCTCTGTTTACTGTCCGGTAAAATAGTCGCAGACTTAATTGAAAACAAACACTAAAATGAGTTCAAAAACAAAACTATCCATACTATTGCTTTGGCTCTTTACTGTGTCGGGTATCCTTGGTATACTATCTCCAGCAAGCGATTGGTTTTTAGCGCTTACTCCATTAAACCTATTTATCAGCTTTGTGGTACTCGTAATTCATGTAGAAACCATCAATAAAAAAACACTCTTAGCATTCTCTATACCCTTCTTTTTGGGTTTTGGTACCGAAGCTTTGGGAGTAAACTATGGACTCCTATTCGGGAGCTATGCATACGGTGCTAATTTAGGTTATAAAATTGTTGGCGTACCTTTTATGATATGTATTAACTGGATAATGCTCACTATTATTACAGCCGATTTGGCTAAAAAAATTTCCAACAGGCTTTATGTACGCGCTTTTTTAGGCGCTCTTTTCATGACCTTGTTAGATGCCATTATTGAAGTATCAGCTCCTAGATTTGATTTTTGGGAATTCGAAGGAGCTGAGGTTCCCATTCAAAATTACATCGCTTGGATCTGCATCTCTTTTGTAGCCCATCTTGCTTATCAACATTTCGAAATAAAAACAAACAAACGAATCTCTATGCATGTTTTGGCAAGTATGTTTGTGTTTTTTACTATATTTCTTTTTATATAAATGAAATCTACAGACTATCTTATACTAGGAGCGGGTGCTTCGGGATTAATGCTTGCCTACAGAATGGCGAAGGATCCTTTCTTTGCCAATAAATCGATACGCATAGTAGATAAAAAACAAAACAAAGGCGACGATAGAACCTGGTGCTTTTGGGAAAAAGGAATGGGCGAATGGGACTCTTTAGTAGTTAAAGAGTGGAATCAAATTTATTTTGGCGCACAAGGAAAAACTAAAAAAATACCTTTAGGGCAGTACAACTACAAAATGATTAGGAGTGCTGCTTTTTACCAAAAGCTCTGGCTGTTTATTTTGAGTAAAGAAAACTTTACATTCCAACAAGATGAAGTAAATAATATATATTCTTCAGAACATGAGGTGGAGGTTCGTTGCAGTTCAAAAACATATTGTGCAAAGCAAGTATTTAACAGTATTCCGTTAAACAAAACTTATTTAAGTCAAAAAAAGTACCCTGTACTAAAGCAGCACTTTATCGGGTGGTTTATTAAAACTGAAAGCGATGAATTTGAAGACGATACAGCCACCTTTATGGATTTTAACCTAGAGCAAAAAGGAAATACGCGTTTTATGTACGTATTACCAACTAGTAAAAGAGAAGCTTTATTTGAGTACACTCTTTTTTCTGAACAGCTGCTTAGTAAGGATGCATATGAAAAGGCTATAAAAAATTATCTTAAGCAAAAAAACATACACAATTACACTATTCTTGAAAAGGAACAAGGCAGCATTCCTATGACGGTATATCCTTTTGCTAATGAAAACAAAAAAAACGTTTTAAATATTGGTACTGCTGGAGGATGGACAAAAGCCAGCACAGGCTATACATTTGCCAACAGCTCTAAAAAAACAAAAGACTTAATAGGCTTTATAAAAAACTCTAATGACTTGAGGTCCTTTAAAAAGAAGTCTAAACACCAGTTGTATGATTTATTGTTTTTAGATGTACTTTCTCAAAACAATGCGCTAGGCTCCAAGGTTTTTTCTAGTATGTTTGAATGTGTGAACGTTCAAACAATTCTAAAATTTTTAGATGAAGACTCTACTTTACTAGAAGACCTTAAAATTATACTTTCAGTACCCTCCATCAAATTTTCCAAAGCACTGTTTAAAAGGATTACTTCACTCTAATTTACACCCTTGTTTATAGGTTCAATCGTTTCTCTACCCTTCCATTGTCGTACATATAAAAAAGAATGGTTCCTTTTACATGTCTTGTGTGTTCTCTTCCTAAAACATCAATCATTTTAACCAAACGCCCTTGTTTCATTTCGAGCTCACTTAGTCCAACTCCACCCTCTTCCGATTCGCAAAAAACGAGATCTGTTGTACTTTGAGGCGCAACATTAAAGTTGTTTTCATTTACAACAAGCGCACCTGAAACATCAAAAACTTGGTAGCCAATTTCTTCTGGGTATGGAGTGTTACTATTTACAATAAAATCAAAACTATCATTATAGTTAGAGCTGATGGTAGTTATTTGCGGCCCATAACCAAGAGGCATTAGTAATGAAATGTCTAAAGCACCGTTTCTGAAAACTTCCAGAGAACTTGCCAACCAACCAATACCATAATCATTAAACAATTTTATAGTGATTTCGCCGCAAATTGAATCGTTTGCTACTGGTGTTGGACATGCATCTACCCCATAAAAACTGGAAGGGCCGTAATTATTGGAATTTCCACTTGTTTGAACTAGTATTGAGTTGTCTGCATCGTATAATTTATATGAATGGTCAGAAGAGCTTCCTCCGTTGGCGTTATACAAAAGATCGACAACATCGCCGCTATCAAGAGCAAATTCATAGGTTTGAGAATTCCCATCGAAAATGGTAACTGTTTCTAGTACAATAGAGTTCACTATTAAGTATACGGAAGAACCTTGCCATCCTTCTGGGTCGGAACTCTGCAGTTCTAATCGCCACAATCCACAAGAGCCTTCTTGCGTTGGTATTTTAGGCTTAAGTACAGCATCAACTACATGAACAACGCCATTGTAAGCAAATAAGTCGCTTACTATTATATCCACAGCATTTTGAATTCCAATAACAGTAATCGTACTATCGTTATCATTAGTAGAAAACTGAATAGGATCTCCCTCAAGATTTGAAGCAACCGTACCCCCGTATATAATAGAACTCGTAATGGCATCACTTAATCCGCCGTTACAATCATCGTCGATTTCATTGGGCGGATTAAAATTATTAACACAGCCATTTACAACATGTTGATTTACAATATTGTATAAAAACTGAGAGTTAAGTAATTCATCAATAGTCCAATCCATCTCATCCGCAAAAATCTGGAAAGCCTCATCGGTAGGCGCAAAAACAGTCCAAGGGCCCGGACCATCGAAAGAATCGTCTATGGTTCCTTGAAAAGAAAGTTCATCGTCTAAACTTGCTGCAATAATTGCGTCTTCAAAAATTTGGTGGTTCGGACTTTCTGCGATCACCTGCATTACATGTGCGCCAGGAAGGCTATCTGGAGCAAGACATTGATCTATAACATGTATAACGCCATTGTATGCTGTGTAATTGGTGCTAATAATTTGTGCGTTTTCAACAAAAACATTGCCCTGGTTTTCTGAAATATTTAAAGTTTGACCCTGTACAGAGTTTAGTACCAAACCGTCCGTCAAATCCTCAGCCATATACAAACCATCGGCAATATGGAATTGCATTATTTCTGGAAAGTCGGGAATACCTAGAGCATCAAACTGACCCAAGTTCATGTATTCGAGGATTTCAGATACAGCTGCATCATTAGGAACAAAAAGCGTCCATGGCCCCTCACTTGTTAAGAATGTAGGTGTAAAAGATTGGAAAGCGTAGTAAGAGTTAAAGACCGAAACATCGGGATTGTTTTGCAGTTCGAGAAACTGTTCGTTTAAATCAAATGCATCAACCGTAATGGAAAGATTCATTCCATTTAAAGCATTAAAGTTTAGGCTGCAGTCAAAATTGTAAACACCTGGCGTTTCTAGTACGATTGTTCCCATGCATACGCCTTCTTCGCTGCCAATAGTTTGATCGAGAAAAAAGTCAGTTGGATTATTAAAGGGTTCTTCGGTTACGGAATTTACAATGCCGTTAACATTATGAGTACCCTCTAGATTATAGAAACCTACTGACTCTCCTGGCAAAACAACCAATTGGGAAGGTGCAAATTCGAAGTTACTTAAAAATACAGTATGGTCTGCTTCGCATTGAGCAAATAAGCTAGTACTTGAAAAGAGGGATATAATTGCACAAAAAATTACTAATTTTTTCATCTGGTGAAGGGGGTTTAATTCTACAAAAAAATAAATATTAACCAAAAGTACTAATTTTAATACTAAAATAAAATTCATCAATCACAAAAACTAAAACTACTAACCGAGTCTGTTATTTTAATTTGATAGCCCATTCCAGGCATAAGATTTCCGATACCATTAAAATTATAGGACGGTAAAAAAACTTCGCCTGTGTTGTTTTTAACTACAATTATTTTTTCTAGTATGCATTCAAAAGCCAATGCTGCATCTGTCGCTTCAGGTTTTGTAAAACCAATTATGTTCCAGCTTTCAACTAAATCAATTTGGATAATTACATTTACTTCTTGAGTGTAATTAACAGCGTCCAAATAGGCTGCTTTCCATGAGGTTGCACAGCTTCCATTATCACTATTTGCTAAAGAATCGTATTCGACAAAACAATCGTTTACACAGCCGTAAATAATTTCGGTAAAACAATATTCTTCTTGAGTACCATAGTTAGCGAGTTCATTAAATTCTAAAAAATTACTCGAGTAGCAACCAAAGTATTTAGGAATACAAGAACCGTCGTTGGTATTTGCATTGAGTTCATAATTAAAAGCATCTGGATCTGTACAGCCTTCGTATATTAAAACACAAGTCCCATCGTCATCTAATGCTGCTGAATTGTAATTTAAAGCTAGCTCATTTGTACAGCCGGCAAAATAGGGTGTAATAATAAACGGATCATCAAAAGTACCTAAAATACCATTTGCTTCGAACGACAAACTCCCTGCTTGGTATACTACCTCATCAATAAGTACCTTTAGTGTGTAGGTATCTTGAAACTGATTGCCAAAAATTGTAATAAAGCCTAAGTTTGCGGAAATGGGTGGGAAATAAGTATTTGTAGAACCTGAACCAACGCAAGTTTGTTCAGAATCGAAAACACCTATTAAAATATCATCCAATGTATATTCAGCTTCTTGATTGACAACAACGCAGGTGATTGACATAGAATGTTCGAAATCATTCGGCGATGTCTCCCAATTTACTTCTTGTCCATTAAGAAGCATTGGGAGAACAAATATCAGCAACAGTATGTTGTTATAATAGGTCAATATTTATGCAGTATACTAAATTCATAAAAAAAGAATGCTAATTTCTGAGGAGCATTACTCCTCAGAAATTAATACTTTACAAAATTGGAATCCTGTAATTTCTTCTACTGTTTTAATCTGGTATCCTTCAGCATAAACTAAATCTCCAATACCATTAAAATTATATTCTGGAAGAAATATCGATCCGTATTGATCTTTTATAATAGTAACCTTATCAGCTATCCCATCAAATGCAACACTTAAATCGATAGAATCGTAGCAGTTGAATCCGAAGAAACTCCAACCTTCTGGGAGGTCTAAGAAATAATCCACTAAAGAAGATTCTGTACCACCAGAATATTCTAAATTGATTATTTGCAATTGTAAGGACTCGATCAAAATTAGATTTGAATTTCCATTTTCTAGAGTATTCACCAAGGAATCTTCAAGATCGGATATGGTCGAATTGGCTTCTAAAAGCGAGTTGTTTATGGCGTTAATCTCAATTAATTGAGAATCGTAAGCCGACTGCCAGCTCGAGCTACAAGAACCATTGTCATGTGTTACTTCAGAACTGTATTCGATGAAACTCGGATTTGAACAACCTAGAATTATACAGGAGCCATCATTGATCAAGGCATCGCTATTGTAATTTGATGCATTTGGATTCGTACATCCATAATTCCCAGAAGAATTGTCTAATGAGAACACCCATGGACTGGAAATAGATCCAAGCATTGAGTTAGGAATAAAATTCAAAGTATCAACAATTGCAGAATTGCTTTCGAGATAAGAAGAAGTTACGTAAACAATTAATTCGTCGGACAGATGGTTTGAATATGCTGTAATAAAGGCATAGTAACTGTTTACTCCGAAGGGAACCAATTCCATATTCGCAAATCCGCTTACTTGACCAGTAACAGAACTTATTAAAATAATCGAATCGTTTAGATTGGTTGAAAACAGCCCTTGAGAATACTCAATTTGTGCTGTTATTGACATATTGAATTGATAGTCTTGAGGGTTTAGTGTAAAGTCAGATAAGCTGAAACAAGAACCGTTGTCCGTATTTGCAAATTCAAAGTAATTGTACATAGTTGGGTCTGTACAACCTAAAACAACCAGTACTTCACATGAATTATCAGTGCTATTTGCTTGTGCATTGTATTCTACATACAAGTTATCCAAACATCCAAAAAATATCGTATCGATACACGAATCATCGTCTTGATTCGCTTCTGAATTGTATTCAATATAATTTTCATCCATACAGCCTTCAATAATAAGAACCGAACACGTTTGGTCGTCAAAATTCGCCAAACTATTGTATTCAAAGTAAGCTGAGTCTATACAACCTTCTACTAACATATAGCAAGACGCATCGTCTACGTTGGCATTCTCGTCGAAATTAAGCATCGTAGCATCCGTACATCCAAGAATCATAAGAACATTACAAGAGCCGTTGTCGAAGTTTGCTGTTGCATCAAATTCTACAAACAATTCGTCGGTACAACCATTAATCTTCAAAACAACACAAGAACCATCGTTGGTATTTGAGAGTTCGTTGTACTCAAGGTATGTAATGTCTGTACATCCTTCTACCGCTATAATACTACAAGTAGCATTGTCCGTATTTACTTGGTCGCTATACTCAACGTACAAATCATCCATACATCCAAGAATTATTGGAACACAAGAGTTATCACTGGTGTTCGCTTCTTCATCGTAATTAAACATCTCGGCTAAAATACATCCTACTACAACAGGAATACAAGAATAGTTATGTGTGTTTGCCAAAGAGTCGAAGTTAAACATGATTGGATCCATACATCCTTCTACAATTGGGTAACAAGAGCCATCGTCTGTATTTACAATCGGGTTGTAATTGAACATCGTAGAATCTAAACATCCTGTATAGACAAGAACACAGGAGCCATCGTCTGTATTGGCCTCTACATCAAAATTGAATGCATCTTCATACATACAACCTAAAACGATTTCTATACAAGTACCGTCCTCTAGGTCTGCAAGAGCATCGTAATTGAATGCAAGAACATCGGTACAACCGTATGTTTCCTCAAAGACACATAGGGAGTTGTCATTGTTTGTTACCCCTAAAACATAGTTCAAAGCGGAAGGATTTCCACAACCAACTACCAAATAGGTGTAGCAAGTACCGTTGTCTGTATTTGCCAAGGCGCTAAATTCTACAAACATGTCGTCGATACATCCAAATACGACTGGAGTTATACAAGTACTTGAATCAGATACAGAGTTGATTGTGTTGAACTCCGTAAAATCATCGTCCATACAACCTATAACAATAAGTGTTGTACAAGATCCATCGTTGTAGTTAGCTAGGGTATCAAACTCTAAATAAAGTGAATCGGTACAGCCATCTACTCTTAGAATTTCACAGGTTTCATTGGTTGTATTTGCCGAGGGGTCAAACTCCAAGTAAATTGGATCTATACAACCAAATGATCTTGGTGTTATACATAAGGAATCGTCTTTTACGTTTGTATTTGCATCGAATTCAAAAAAGTTAGTATTTGTACAACCCAATAAGATTGGAGTTAAACAAGTACTGTCTTCAAGATTTGAAATTTGATTAGGTAAAGTAACAGACAATAATGATGGCGAGTATATCCAGTATTCGATAAAGGTCGAATCTGTACAGCCAGGTACAATTAAAAGTTCACAAGATCCATCGTCCGTATTTGCCGTTGTATCGTTGTCGTAATAATTATCATTAACACATCCAAAAATGAACGGAATACATGAATTATCGTCTAGATTGGCGCTAACATCAAAATTATAAGCCCAATCGTAAACACAACCAGGTACTATAAGATCACAAGAACCGGATATGTTTGCGATCGGATTGAATAAATCGTTGTAAGGATCCATACAGCCTTCTATAGCACAACTGTTGTCGTTTTCTGTTGCCAGAGCATTGTAATTTAACGCTGTAGGATTTGTACAACCACAAGTAATTTCCGAATAGTCCAAATAATTAGAGGCTCTATAAGAACCAAAGCTATAGGCTTCCGTCCAATAGTACAGGTCGTTTGATGTACCTCTATCTAAATAGTTAGGGGTCTCATTTTCTCCAAACAAACCAACAATATTAAACTTATCAAAGTTGGTTAACTGTATTTGTAAATAAGCTTCAATTTTAGGAGAAACAACAATTTTAATGGCCTTAGAAAGATCCGCATTTAAGGAAACAAGATTTGTGTTAGAGGACAAGTAAAGATCGTTTGTTTTTAGGTAAACCGTATCTCCAAAAAGTATCGGAGATTGTTCTGTAGTGGAGCTCACGTGCTCAAAAGAGAAATACATTCCGTCCTGAGTGGTTATCTCACCATAATCTACGCCTGTTACATAAAAGTCGTTCGCAGCCAAAATGTTGCTTTCTAATCCACATAAGCCTTCTTTAATAAGATAGTCTGTGTTAGAGAAAAGACCAAATTGATTAATTTCATAAGCACTTAAGCCATCACAATCCATTCCTTCTGGAGCAAATACACAAGAATTGTCGTCTGTATTAGCTGTTTGATTGTAATTACAAGCTACTGCATTCATACAACCTGGTATATCCCCATCACAAGAGTTATTATCTAGAGTTGCTAAAGGATTGTAGTTAGAAGATAGAGGATTCGTACATCCAAGAACAAATTCGTCAATTGGACCACAGTCGCCGCCATCGTTATTATGACAAGATAAATCTGCACCAAATTGTTGATCTGCACAATCTAATTCTCCATCACCCAACCAACTTATTGGATGGCAGTCTCCTGAACCGTCACAATCTTCTACAAAGCCAATACCACAGTTATCCGACAGACAAGTGCCGTCGTCTATAGTTGCGCTAGTACTGTAATTAGAAGCAAAAATATTTGTACATCCGTAATAAATACAGCTTGCAGCGCTAAATGCTTCGGCGCCTGGGTTGTAGTTTGTTGCTAAGGGATCGTTACATCCCAATTTCTCTGTATCATCCCAATTACTGTCGTAGGTACAATCTCCATCTGAAGTTGCATTAGCATCGTAGTTACTAGCCACCATGTCTGAGCAACCAACAATTCCATTATCACAAGCACCAAGCGTATCCGAATAAGGAGCATCTCCATAAAGAAGTGCTTCATAACTGAGGCTTTCTATAGACCATGAGATTTCATTTTGCCAAGCACCTCCGTTTACGGTTACTGTATTGCAATACGTTAAATCTACACATACTGTATCCGATCCATAGAAGGTGGTAAAGGTTTCAGAATCGTGTTCAAGTGTAACTGTTTGAGAGCCGATAGATAAACTATTTCCATTCCAACCATCTCCATAAGTATCGTACATGGATACAACAAGTTGTTCGTATTGACATTCGCCTGAATAAGAACAAGCGTCGTTACTTTTATTTGCTAATGGATTGTAATTATCTGCCTGAGCATCCATACAACCATAAACAGCGATAATACAACTACCATCTTCTATGTTTACTGAAGGATTGTAATTGAGGGCAAATTGAATCGAACATCCAGAATAATTACAGGATGTATCATCTGTAGTAGCGAGTTCATTATAGTTGTCAGCTTGGTCGTCCGTACATCCAGTGATGTTAGATTGACAAGTACCATCATCTTCCGTTGCTTCAGCATTGTAATTAAATGCATTTTCGTTTGTACAACCCTGAATTAGGTCGCAAGCACCAAAATAGCTTGTGTAAACGAGTCCTTCGTATTGAGAACCTAAGCTGCTTGAGAAGTAAACCCCTTGATTATTTAGTGTTTGATCTAAAGCATCTACTACATAAGCATTGTCTTCATCCTTAATAGACCAGGACACTTCGGTAAGGTACCATCCTGTATTAAAGGTTATCGAATTACAGGTTGCAGAATCCAAACAAAGACTAACAGTAGCCTCACTCCCGCTTTCTAGTGTGTATAAATCGTTGTTGATACTGATGCTGTTTTCATTCCAGCCGTCTCCATAAGAGTCAAACATTTCTAAAGTGTAAACAAGGCCATCTTCACAGTTTCCATCACAATTTAATGCCCCTTCAGGATATTCACATAAACTTTCATCGTTTAAAGTGGCTTCTTCTGAAGTTTCATCAAAGTTACAAGCCAATTCATTTAAACAACCGGCAACTTCTAAAGAATCACAAACCTCATTTGTATTGAGATCTAAACAGGAACCCAAACAATTTAATCCAGTTTCCGGATAGGTACAGCTCCCATCATTTACGGTAGAAGATACATCATAATTACAAGCTAAGGAGTCGATGCAACCATCAACAAAGCAACCGTAATCGAGTGTATCTAAATCTCCAGTAAATAAATCATAAATAGAATCTCCGATGATTAATTGATTGTCAGTCCATCCATCACCATACGAATCGAATAAGTAAATGGTGTAGTTATCTGGCAGGTCTACGCAGGTTTCTAGCGCAATACCAGAAGAAGCTATGAGAGAATTATTGTTGCAGTCTACAATATTGAAAGATGCTTCCGTAATCCAAGATCCTCCACCAAAAGTTAAGGGCAAACCTACTTCACAAAGACCATCACAGTCGTATCCTTCAAGGCTATAAATACACGATTGATCGTTGTCTGTAGCTGTAGATTCAAAGTTACAGGCACCAGCCTCTGTACATCCGGCTACTTCTTGATCGTTACAAATTCCATCACCATCAGCATCGTTATCGATAGCCCAACCACTGGATGCTAAAAGACAATCGCTGCAATGATCTGTTTCAATACATGAATTGTCGTCGTCTGTTGCTGTAGGGTCATAATTACAGGCAAGCACATTTGTACATCCTGCAATGTCATCTTCATTACAAATCCCATCTAAATCGTCGTCATTTTGAATAAGTTCAAAATGATTGTGAACAAATTCACAGGACTGACATTCGTTGGTTATATAAGTACATGTTCCATCGTCTTCTGTTGCCGTTGCATCGTAATTACAAGCTTCAGAGTCTGTACAAGATCCATAGAAACAAGAACCGTCTTGAACGGTAGCTGAAGCACTGAAATTTTTAGCTTGAATATCTGTACATCCATAGCGAACGGTAAAATTGATGGTTATTTCATCCTGGTCGTAAGTTCCAGAATCGTTAAAGGTAGACGCTGAGTCGATTTCGCTTATCTGTACATAAGTCCAAGATGGCCACCATTCGGAATCATTAGAATTGTTGGCGTTTAGAACATAATCGCCTTCCGAAAGACACACTTCAAGGCTTTCTGCACAATTTCCGTCTTCAATAAGCTCAGAGTTATCTGTGGATAGAGACCAACTAAAGTCAGAACAATAGTATTCAGACTGATTCGAAGTTAGTGTTAGAGAAGTTCCACAAGAACCATCATCTATAGTAGCAGTTGCGTCGTAATTACATGATGTTGAAACGGTACATCCGTTTTTAAAACAAGAACCATTTTCGGTTTCTAATAGTGTAAAGTTCTCTACACTAAGTACACCATTACCACAGCACAAATCTTCACCTAAAACTCCAAAAGTGATATTGTCGCCAGCGCTTAAATAAATCTCTACCGTTCCATTCCAAACTTCAGTGTTGCTGAATGCATTGCCACCTGTTTGATAGTCTCCAGTACCGTTTGAAGCCAATACAGTTATCTCCTCGTTATTGTAAAAGTCTACTAAAGTTGAGGCTTCAAAATTTACGGCATAAAAAGCACCGTCTGTATCGTAATCTGTATGTTGCCAATTAAAAGAATAAGTACCTGAGTTTACTATTGAAATAGTTAAACTTTGACTTGATCCATTTGAAAGCCCGTTGCCTTCATTAATTCCGTTAATGATAAAACTATTGTTAGTTACTTCAACAGAACCATCAGAACTAATAGGATACACTGCTGTATTCATGTTAGACAGATTGATATCTCCAGTAATATCTGCTGTTGCAGAAGGATTATAGTTGTCTGCCCATTCTTCCATACATCCAAATATGAAACAAGATGCGTTGTCTATTGTGGCAAGAGCGTCAAAGTTGTCTGCCCAGTCTTCCATACAACCCAAACGACTACAAGTGCCATCATCAGTAGTAGCTTCAGGGTCGAAATTATCAGACCAATCTGCCGTACATCCAGATTTAGAACAAGAACCGTCGTCTAGAGTAACCGATTCGTTAAAATTATCGGCCCAATCGAACATACAACCGGCTTTAAAACAAGTAGGAGATCCCAAGTTGATTGATTGAATTAAGGGTTCTACACTCATCTCACCCATCTGAAGACCAGACATACCGAAGGTTAAAACAGATCCAGCACTTGCTGAAATAGTATCGGTGTAAAACTCTTCAAGTAGGTTAAAAAATGTAGTGTCTGAGTTTAGAATATAGAATCCTTGATTCTCAAAATTACGGTCAAATGTATTTTGAGTATCGTAATTACCCGTAGTGAATAAGGAAAAGGAGTACGTTCCATCTTGGAGGATATTTACTGAAGCAGACACCGTTGGTATTAAAGCCGAATCGTAATCGAAATAATCTGCCATTTGACTTGAGTAATCGCTTACAGCAATCTCGCAATCGTAGCCATACTGGAAACAGTTTTGTACTTCGGTTGCATAATCATTTAGGTCAGAAACAGCAGAAATACAAGATTCACCATCTCCTTGCAGGCAATTCTGAATCAAGGTACTGTCTGCATCCAATATGTTTAAGTATTCGGACATTTCTAGAGAATAATATTCAAGTGCATTTTCGCATGAATAAAAATCGTTGTAAGAGAAACAATCCACTATTTCTTGAGGGTAGCTCATTAAAACAGTATCCATTGATGAATGAGATTGCATTGTTTGAAATGCCGAGAAGCAGTCGTATGGATTTTCTCCTTCGATACAAGTACGAATCAGATTATTCTCGCTGGCTATGTTGTACCCATATATTTGAAGAGTGTTGGAGTATTCATCTACATAGAAATAAGCTTCAGATGTTGAACCTGTGATTACATCACTGTAAAGAATGGTGTCGTTTTGGAATTCGTCCGGTAATTGAGAAGTTGCATCAGCGTTGTAATTATCAGCCCAATCTTCCATACATCCGAAATCGGCATTTAACTCACAATATCCATCATCTATTGTTGCTAATAAATCGTAGTTGGTAGCATTAGGATTTGTACATCCATAAATCAAAATTTCAAACTCACAAGAACCGTCTTCTTCCGTTGCCATTGCATTGTAGTTACTAGCGAAAGAGTCTGTACAGCCAAAGATGAAAGATTCAAACTCACAAGAACCGTCTTCTTCCGTTGCCATTGCATTGTAGTTGCTAGCGAAAGAGTCTGTACAGCCAAAGATGAAAGATTCGAAATCACAAGAACCGTCTTCTTCCGTTGCCAGTGCATCGTAGTTACTAGCGGTGGAATCTGTACATCCAAACTTAGCTTCATCAAATTCACAAGAGCCGTCGTCTTCCGTTGCCATTGCATTGTAATTAGAAGCACTCAATTCTGTACATCCAAAGCTAGAATCACCAAATTCACAAGAACCGTCGTCTTCCATTGCCATTGCATTGTAATTAGACGCACTTGGTTCTGTACATCCAAATAAATCGGAATCCCCACCTAAGGACACATACATATTCGTATTGTCTTCAGTGTTTGACACCATAAAAGGAACCTCTAAAATTGATAGCGATTCTTCGAGTGTATATTCGTTTCCGTTGTACATAAGAATGTTGCCATCCCAACCATCGCCAAAACTGTCAACCATTTGGAGTGTGTAATTCCCAAATGGCAAACACAATTCTGGTTTACCATCGATAGAACCAGACTCTATCTCGTTACCATTTTCATCAAGTATAGTATAGCTTACCTCTTCTGGGTAATTTCCCAGCGTAAAACTAAGAGGGCCACAAAAGTTTAAACTTAAATCAGTACAAGACTCAATCGGATCTCCTTCCCCAATACCGTCTCCATCGGAGTCAATATAAGAGTAAAAGTAACCTGAGCCACCTACAATACCACATTCGTCTGTGTCTTGAGCTTTAATAATAGAGGAGTTTATAATCCCCATAGATAAAACCAAAAAGCTAATCAAAAATTTATTTAGAGTTTTCATATTTCTGGGGGATTATGATTTAATAATGATTTTTCTGAAACTAGAATCGTTTAATTTCAATTCAATGAAATAACTTCCTTTGGCAATATCAGAAGCGTCAATATCTAAATTGTGTAGTCCTGAGTTAAGTAATCCATTGAATAAAGATTTCACTTTTCTACCTGTTACATCAAAGATGTCAATAGAAATGAATTCATCATTGTCAAGTGTGAATTCTACCTCAAACTCCTCTTTAAATGGATTTGGATATACATCTAGAGTATACTCTATCAAAAAATCATCTGGGCTCTCGGTTAATATAATCGGATAAGGATCTTGTATGGACCCAATCAATTTATTAGCTTCAAACTCAAGGGTGTTTTCTGCATTAAAAGAGTCGCCATTAACCTGATCGAAGTATTTAAACGAAACATTGTAGCCGTCTTCACCATAAATGGTGATGAAGTACAAGGATTCTTCTTCATTGATCTGTGTAGCATTAATATTACCCAGACACAATTGATCGCTGTAAGCGGCTAAAACATTTGAAAGATCTGGTTGAGTAAATTTCTCCAAATCAATTTTCGCAACCATACTCATTGAGTTTTGATACAAAGCGTTGTTCACTTCAACAAGTTCATCGGAAATTTGATTCTTGCTAAGTTGGTAGTCTCGAATTCTAAATATTGAACTTTCGGGGTAAATTAAAGAACCGGTACTTTCGGTTTTTAACATATATCCATGTCCACTTTCCATACTGTTTAAAGTACCAAGCCATCCAAGACTCTCCGAAGCGTACATACTAAAAGCACTTTTATTCTTTATTACATCACCCGAGCTAGGATTTAAACTAGAAAGCGCATCATTCGTACTCATTATTCTTTGTCCTAAGTAGCTAATCCAGTTCCAACCAGCACTTACGTCAATTGGTACCTCAGATGGATTCACAATTTTACCTTCGTAAATAATCGTATCCGATTTTTGCGTTTTAATCATGAACATATCCGTAATAGGAAGTTCTGTTAAAGAGCCAATCCAGGTATCATTGTATCCATCAATTTCTGCAAATTGAGTAAAGGCATATTGATTTTTGAATATAGAAACGGATGAACCATCTACCTGATTCATAACGGTAGAAACTTGTAATACATCGTCTAAATCGTCTTGTTCCTCTAAAGAATTTAGGTTAAAAGACACCCAATTCCAGCCTTCATTTAAAACGATGTCTTGTCTTAAAATATTGGTCGCTTCAAAGCGCGTAAGCTCTGTAAATGAACCAATAACGAAACTAGGTTGGAAATCATGAAGATCCTGACCATTAATTTTTACTCTAGTTTGGAATTTACCTGCGCTGGCATCCCATAATCTAAAGCTTACTTCTTCGCCGTTTACTTGATCTCCGTAAACTGAAAGGAAAATTAAATAGCTGTCGTATTCTTCAATATAAATTGGACTAGCTGCTCCTCTTAATTCCTCGCCTACATAGGCAAACAATATATCCTTCTCATCTCTAGAACGAATTCCTTCTACGGTTACCTTACCTACAAAGTTCATTACATATTCATAGTCTTGTTGATCAACAGAATATTCAGGTTGTTCCATCTCAACATTAAGATTGAACTCCATACGCTCAGCATAGTCATTGTTTCCAACCAGTAAAATGTCTTCCTTATAGTCGCCAATAAACAGATCTTCATTTACAACAAACTCAATTTGAGTAAACGAATTTGGATCTAACAATCCTTCGCTAGGGTATGCATTTAACCAAGGTGGTAAATTACTGATTTGGAAATTCTCTACCGTACCACCTTGATTGATTATGTGGGTTGTGAACGAAAGAGACTCGCTAAGTAATTTTTCCATTTCTATAAACTCATTGTCCCAAATCAATTGATTTTTGTCTATGTAAGTAGTCCATGTAATAGGCGATTCAATCAGGTTACCAGATAAATCTCTAACTTTTTGAAGCGTAAAATCAATTGAAGTGTTTTCAATTCTACTTAAAGACTCCGTTAAATTAATAGAGATTTGATCTCCATTGGAAACGTCGTGAAAAGAAACCGAGGTTTTAAGTTCTGAGGCTCTAATTAAAGGAACATCTAATTCGGAAGAATTAATGATCTCGGAGTTCATTTGAATTTGATTGAAATCTGTAGACTGACTCAAACCAAGCTTTTCGGATATATTACTGTTCATCTCAGACAATATTCTGTCGTGAGACTTTGCGATATTCCAAATTCTTATCTCGTCAATTAATCCCATATAATGGTTTGTGTATCCGACAGAAGCCGTTTCTGTATCCACAATTCTTCGATGACCTAAATACGTCGAAGAAGATGTAATACCTCCCACAAATTCTGAGTCTACCTGATCCACTTCTACACCATCTACATAAAGTCTGGTGTTTGAGCGGGCATTTTTAACCAGGGCCATATGATGCCATTCTCCATCGTTGTATGTGGAGTTGGTATTTAAAACCGGTGCATAAATGGTATCCCCTTGGAAAATTTCTATTGCTCCAGCGTTTATGTCAAAAGACCAGGTTTCAAACTTATCTCCAAGATCCCAAGAGCCCAAAGATAAAAGGGTTTGATTATTTGAAACATCAGTATTAAACCAAAGTTCTACTGTAAAGTCACTTCCATTTACAATGGCGAGCGTAGAAGAATCTTGAAGAGCCGAGAAGTCTTCTATTAAAGCTGGATTGTACTCCAATTTCAGAGCTTTGTTTTCACTTTCTACAGCCCACTGTGCAGATGTTTGTGCATGTCTATATCTGGCCTTGTCTTTTGGATTTGACCTAAGCTCATCCATTGGCCAATATCCAACTAAATTCGCTTCTTTTCCAGACAAGTTAATAGAACGATTGGCTAGTATATCGCCTGCTACCTTACTCCATACTCTTAAATCGTGCATAGCACCTTTGTATAAAGCCCCAGCAATAATAGGTCCATCGCCTACATAATTCATATTAAAGGAATAGCTTGGTGTAGCAACAGAGCCTGTTCCATCTAAGAAAATTATTTGATGATCTACGGCATCGTAAGCAAGAGCTAAGTGCGTGAATCCGGTACTCGGTAATTCCATTGAATGGTTTACCATTTGATTTTTGGTTTCATCTGTTGGGTGGATGTATTCAAACTGTAATTTAGGATCCGTATCGAAATCAACAACACTCAATTTAATCACTTCCGAATCGGTTCCATTTGATTGTTCAAATAAAACACCATTTGATTCAGGCTTTAGCCACATCTCTATGGTAAAAGAGTTGTTTAGATATACTCCTGAAGGAATGTTTAAACTATCGTCTGATCCAAAATATAGGTAGCTATCGTGCGTATGAGCTGTTCTGTTTTTTCGAGCCATAACTTCAACATACGTTTGAGCGGATGAGGTATTAAAAGCAATCTCATTGATGGGCTCATTGAAGGTTACGATTACGTCATCATTCGGATTTAATATTCCATCCGTAGGTTGAATAGACCCAAACAACTCAGGTCGGATTCGATCTGAAAACACATCGTGAGTTAAACTATACACAGCGATTTCTTCTTGCTGGCTACTGGTTTGTGAAGTATAAAAGCCGCAATTTGATTTTGCACGGATTTTATAGTTCCCATCTTTTGGCACCATTGGCACCTCCCAAAGAACATTTGTACTTGCCATTCTCAAAGAAAGCATCTCGTTATCTGAAACTGCTTCTTCCGAACTCAAGTACGTTGTTTTTAAACGACTGATCTCACCTTGAATATATTCAGTGGTATCAGCATCAACTGCTTTCCAAGCAATCCAATCTTCATGAACATTAAGTCCAGTTGCATTGTATATGGCGCAATTACCACCTCTACATTTTTCCTTAGGTTCTAATTGGTTGTACAGGTCTGTATTTACTACAGAAGACAAATTGAAGTCCGAGTGCAATAAATTATACAAATCTAAAGGACTAAAGGTTTTGAAATTCTCTAGATTATTGATTACGAAATGTGGGTTAACCACATTAGATTGTGGCTCTATAGGTGTCCAAGGTTCGTTTTCAAATTTATAATCAAAGTATACATCTCTTAAACTATAGTAGTTGATGTTGTAATCCTCTAATTTAAGAGTAAGTAAGTTTGTGTCGGCGTTATTCACTAACCAATCATCGTCTGTATCATGTATAACAATGTCTGTACAAGTTGGTAAGAAATAAGTACTGAAAGAGATTGTATCGGCAATATCGTATTCATCAGAAGTACCCCAGTCGTATTGACAACCTGGGTAAATTATGATTTGAAGATTCTCGTAGTTTAAAGAATCTGGCCCTTTGGCTACCGTAAGTGTTTTGGTAACCGAGCCTCCAGCTGGAACGGTAAACTCTCTGTTAGGATTTATACCATCAATTTTTAAAATAGCTCCATGTGGATTCTCTGCTTCAATAACACGAATTTTATACATTCGATTCGAGTTGTCTTCTGAAGCATTTCCTAAGGTTAAAGTGAATGCTGCTTGCTCATTTTCATTAACATTGTATAAAACAGGAGGAAATACATCTAAGGTAGGCTTGTCTCTTTGAGATGTTTTTGCAGAAAGTTCGTAAGGAGCGTCCGAACCAAACATACTGGTGTGTTGGTTAAGAAGACTCTCTTTAACGGCATTATAAACGTCCAATCTCTTCTGATCAAAGACACTTTTAATCGGTAAAGCAGTTGTGCGAGAATAATCTACGTAAGATGCTTTTTTAACATTAAGCTCATTTTCAGCTAAAGAACCATAGAAGGTAAAATCAAATGTATTTGAGTTCAACGTTAACTGACTTGGCATCGCCAAACCTGTTTTTACAAACTCGTCGTAAAACTTTAATTCAAAATACAAATCAAAGTCTCTAATGTATTTTGCGTTAACTACATTTTCCCAAGGACAAGAGGTGGCTCCAGCTTGAACTTTAAATATAGGACCGAATCCGTAATTTGATTCGTTTACATCTATAGAAATGATGTCTCCTTGATCGTTGTCGGATAATTTATAGTTTGTAGTGGTTACCGATTGTCCAGACAAATTTGTGGTAGTCTTAAACTCAAGCGTGTATTTGTTGTTGTAGGAAAACCCTGCATTAAATCCTATCACTGCAAGATGCCCTGAGAAATCTCCACCTAAGGCGTTTGTTGAAGATAGATCGTAAGTAATAGAATTCGTATTGGAGTAAGCCCCAACTGATGTGTGACTTTGCTCTATGGAAACACCTGCACTAATGGAATGATTTGTTAAGAACTCAGACTCTATTTTATCCAATTCGTTATTGGCCATAGCTCTTTTCCACAACTTAATTTGCTGGGCATAAAACTGAACCTTATCTCTTGGGATAACAATCGTTTCGGATTCTTCTGGTACATCTAAGGTTAAATCATCTATTAGATTGTTTAAATTTATAAAACCAGGAACAGAAGTGAAATCTTGTACACTCGCAAAATTTAATAACAAATCACTTAATTGCTCTTCGTTACCGTAAGAATCATTGGTAGGATCATCGTCAATAGAAATATCGACAGAAATACCCGCATTAACAACTCCGTTGGAGTAATCTCCAGATGCAGAAACGGTATTAACACCATCTTCGCTGGAAGAACCTACACTACCTCCCACGGTAGTAACTCCGTTTGAAATAGAACCCGAAGCCTCGCCATCGCCAATAGAGCCCTCTGCACCTACATTATCGTAAGCCGTAACAGGGTCTGGACTATTTCCATTTAGGTTGAGATAAGCATCTATTTCAATGTCTAAACCGGTTCCAAATAGAGGCCCAGTATTCACAAAATTTAAATACTGTACCAGCTCTGGCGTTACGCCTTCACTAATAGAAAAACCAAATCCTGCGGTTTCACTTTGTAAAGAAATAAGTGGAGAATTCCATTCGTCGTTATTAATAGCCGAATTAGATACACTGTAACCAATGTAGTGATCAGCATCCTCAAAGTTGGACTGAAACTCTTGGTATGTTGAACCTAATATCGCGGTTAGTGTATTTACATCGTAATTTGTAAGATTCGGTAATACATAATATTCTTCGGTACTGGTCTCTGGAATTGTGTAGTAATTTCTGATGGATTGATCTTCATAAGAATCAAAACAAGTAGAATTACTTGGCTCTCCGAAACACTCATGATCTATAGGTAATAGGTCTGTATCAACCGTGTATTCTCCAAATAGGTACGTATTCTTAATTAAAGCCAATTTGGTAAGTAAGTAATTCTGAATGTAATTATTAGAAAAAGCAAACTTAGTGGATACCCCTGGTTTGATACTCACTGCTGTTTGAGTTCCTATTTGATAAGAACCAACCTCTTCAATATCATGAATAATATAGGTCTTTCCATTTGAGGAATAAGTAGAGTCTGAAATAATAGACTCTGAATTAGAAACTGGAATGGAAGAAAGCTCATACAAAGCCGAGGCTTGTAAAATAGAAATAACTGTATCGTTAGTTACATCGTCAATTTCATATTGTTTTCTGATTGTTTTGTTTTGCTTTATTAAGGGGTAATCTAAACAATCGAAAACACCTCCACCTAAAGCACAATTATGTGTAGATAAGAACTGAAGCTCTTTTGAGGTTCCAAAGTTTAAATTTTTAGATTCTCCAATGTAAAGATCTCCTTTTGCACCAACTTCCCAATCGGCACTGTTGGTCGATATCGTGTGGTTGTAGGTTTCACTAATGGTTATTTGATTTTCTGAAGAATTCGTTAAGGATGCCGAATTTGTCATTCCTGCGGTAACAAAAGCTTTTGCAGACCATTTAGTTTCGACGTGGGCTCCCAAAGAGAAACCAATTGCACCTCCAATCTCAAGACCAGCACCTACGCTAAAGTTCCAATCCTTAGTATAACCATTTACATTAGTTACAGAACTTGTTCTGGTTATGGTAGAGCCTTCCGTAATAGAAGAATAAGAACCATCTCCACTTGGATCTCTCAAAATCATGTCAACCGTTTGAGGACCAAAAGTAAAAAAGTCGTTTCCATAAGACTCGTCTCCAAAGGCGTATACATCTCCTCTGGTTGAAGCATTTTGGCCTGCGGAAAGTTTTGGCCATTGCGCATTTACTGAGCCATCTTGGTATTGGATAATAAACTTTCTCATATAACCTTGTTCTTTACCAAAAACATAAGGATCATCTGGGTTGAACTCATAATCAACACTTCCGTTTAAATCGCTTAAAGACATCATCTCAGTCGAGCTTTTCATCATGGTATTAAAGATGCTAACATCTCCTTGCTGTAAAGGATTTAGATATTGTTTTGTATCGTGAACAGATGCGCCATTTTGGTCTTTGTACATATAACTGTTATGGTCGTGCGTAGAATTGATAGCCCCATAATTAGTGTATACTTCACTTACCTCTATATTGTATCTGTAGGTTCCGTTTCCATATTTTTCTTTAAATACAGGCATTCCTAAAAGGTAGCCTGTACTGTCGGATGTAGTAATAGAAAAACCTTCGTCTATTTCAATAGATGTTTCTCCAATAGAAGTAGACCAAGCCAACTCTCCAGCAATATTTTGACTAACCAAAATACTCGGATTACTTCTGTAAACAAGGTCAAATCTTTTATTAAATGTTATTGTTTGAGAAGCTAATTCTCCAATAGATGAACTTAATTGTTCTTCTACAAAATCACCATTTACATCGTTATCTCCTTTTACCTCCATATCAATCGTAGGGAAAAGTTGTTGTTGGTTTCTGTAGGAATTTTCTACATCGTAGTTGGACGAGATCCAAGAGGAGCTATTTACCTTGTGAACAATTGGCAATAATTTAGCATGATACTCTCCTGTTAAAACATTGGTTTGCACTGAAACTAAATACCCCTCGTAATCTAATACAGAGGCCGCATTTGGCATTAAATCAAAACCAACAGATCCAATTGTGTTTGCAGACTGGTTAAAACCAATTTGAATATCTGCTATTGTTTGACTGTCGTACATTTGCCCTCCAGTTATTCTACCTCTAAGTTCTTTATAGGTATTGCAACTAAAATTGGGTAAGTTTTGTTCGGAATTAAAATTAAACTCCTGACAATATCTGTCATCGCGTTCTCCTTCTAAGTCTCCATAATAAAAAGTATGACCATTCTTTTCAAAACTAATGCATTGCTCACCAATCGGAATCGACATTGAGAAAAATCCATCGGCATCGGTTTTAACCTCACCGTCGTCATTTTGGATGCGCTTACCTCCTACTTTCACAAATACATCTTCAACACCAATTTGGTATTCAGTTTTATCAATTAAACTAACGTCTGAATTTTCTTCAGTAACATCAAAAAATACATTTCCTTGAACCGTAATGGCTGTTAAGTCATTGAAATCAATTGCAGAAAGTAAAAGAGATTGATCCCCAATAAAATCAGTCCTTTGAGCAGGTAAGAATTCGTGTATAACCGAATAGGTTTCGTTTAAGATGGTAAATGGCGTTATTGAAAAATTATTTCCATCGTTAATGTATCTAATGTTGGTAACATCGTACATTCCACTAGAAGTAGATTTGTCTAGGTTTAACAACTCGGTATTGTAGTTGTCGTTGTAAAAGTGATTGGCGTGGTTTGGAATTGAAAATGTATCGGTTAAAGACAAGGAGTTTAGCTCCAAATGGTTTTTGTTGAATACATCAATCGTATTTGAAGAGATGTCGTAAGAAAAGGCTCCCAAACCTTCATCAGCAGCTATAAAAAATATGAGGTCGTCGTCTGAGGTCTTTAAAAATTTAAAATAATTAGATTGAATCTCCTCATCTGAAAGTACTTTTCTCCAGAGAACCATTTCGTCCATTAGTCCATCAAAAGATGACTCTGCGTTTAAATTTCTATCAACACCAAATATAAAATCATCAAAAACACTTGGGGTAAATTGAGAAGAATAGGTATTCATTAGCAAACCGTTGATGTAAAACTTAACCTGCTTCTCATCTTCTAGAGTAGTAAAAGTAAGCGTTACATTGTTCCAGCTGTTTTCTTCAGGTTTTAAGTTGTAAGCTGGGTACGTTTCATTTAATGAACCTGAGTATTCACTGTATCCAATTGCATTGCCGTCCAAATACAAGCTCATGTCATACAAAGTAGACTTTCTAGAAAACAACACACCCTGTTGATCGGCCATTGATTTCATCCAAAATGTTACGGTAAAAGCATCCAAATCTGAGTCACTTTTAATAGGACTTCTTACGATTCCGTAGTTCGATTCTAAATTTAAAGATCTATTGGTTGTTTGATCTTCATTAATTATGGGTTCGACTTTTACGTATACATCCGAAACTGGATTTGAGGTTTGGTTGTAGGTAATTCTCCCGGTAATTCTACCAACAGGTCTTCTGTAACCTACTTGATGGGTGGATACCATATTGGCTTGAGTACCTGGATCTTCAGGTGAAGAGGTTTCACAATTTCCAACATGTGCCTTAATACGGTATTCGTATAATAGATTGGCTTCTGCATAGGTGTCTTGAAAGTACTTTTCTCCTGTAGATACAGAACCAAGTTGAATCCATGCATTCTCACCCTCAGATCCGTACTGTCTGCGTTCAATAGAATAATGATCAATAACACCGGAGCTGTTGTTGTTCCAAGTAAGATGAATTTTATCTGGAAATTCTCCTTTTGAAGACGTTAAATCTTTTAATGGGTTCCCTAATTCAAACACATCTTGATCTAAGGTTGGAGTTACTTGTTTAGTGTTCCCTTTAACTTCAACATAGAACGGAGAATCGTTTAAGCTCCAATTTTCGCAATTAGACGATTGAATTTGATAGGCGTATTCATTACATAACACGGTGCTTTCTCCACTAAAACTATTATCGGAATCTGGTATATCTTTAAAAACCAATTCGCCAGCTTCTACGATCAAATCTTGAAGATCCTCTTTTGTAAGAATCAAAGAATCAAGAACAAAGTTTTCTGAATAAGTTGTGGAATCTGTGGGTGCGGTTGAGGTGGAAGGAGTTCTTGCGGTACGGTATATTTTTATATGATCTATATTGTGTTCCTCTTTTACATTTGTAAATCTTAACGTAACATAATCTTCAAAAGTAGCAGAAGATATATTTACAGTTGGAGGAACTGGTTTTCTGTTCCCGACAATTACTCTTGGTTTGAATGATCTAAAGACCTTTCCATCTGTACGAGTTGCTTCAATTATTCCATAAACTGTTCTACTGAATACATCGTCCTCTAATGGGAGTTCATATCCGGAGATCTCTGACACAGAACCGTCGATTATTATAGCTTCTTCAGTCTCTGGGTTAATTAGTGGAACAGTAAGCTCACTGTTTTCATAAAAGTAAACACGCTGAGAAACTCCTTGAGTACCAAAAAAGTCGGGACTATTAAATGACAGAATATGATCTTGGTTGTCGTATTCATAATCTTCATTACCAAACTTAATCTCTTCATTAATAATGCTTTGAACTCCTTGAATCTCGAATCCAGAACATAGAGGAGTTGGGGTAACAATGTTTAATTGGTTGTTGTCGTCAAAAAAGGAAATACCAGCACCTGTACTCTCCATCTGCTGGATGTAATTGGTATTTACATATTCTGTAATAACTTTTGCTTGGATGCTGTACTTATAGGTTCCTTCTGGATCGGCAGTATGATCAATAAACTGCCCGGCTAAGCCTTTTTCTGAGAAGCTTTCGCCTAAAGGATTTACTTCATCATTTGGATCAACTACTCCATTGGTAACATTTTGACCGTTGTTTAGGGTATAGTTAATAGATGGAACTCCTTGTTCAAACTTATAAACTGTTCTCCAGTCCTCAAGATCTAAATTCGGATCGTCTGTTCTTTTTACAATATACGACACGTCTGATTTGTCTACACTTGTAAGGTGGCTCCATAATACTTTTACAGTTCCGTCGTCTTCATTAAGAGCAATAATTCTATCAATTGAATTTAAATTACTTGTTGTAATTTCCTCAGGCTCAAAAACCCGTTGCATTGCACATCCTTTTCCAAATTCTCGGTAATACAACTTATAATCAAAGGAAACATTGGGTCCTATATTTTCAGAATTTTCAGCCGTTAATATTGGCAAACTAAAATCATCTGACCAGTCACCTAAATCTACCTCATGGAAATTGGTGTCTTGGTAAATATCTTGACTTACTGCATACCATTTCTCAGAATGATCATTATCAGTTGCGCAAGAAACTAATGAAGACTCACCTACCAAAGTAACATCATTATCTGTAACAACGGCCTCTGTGACAGCAGCTATTTCTGTTCCAAAATCAACCGGTATAAATCTTTGAAACTGTTGTGGCCCAACAGTAAATTGAGCAACAGAATTTATCCAGTTTTCAGGAAAGTCGTACCAGTCAAAAGAGACCGTTACGTAGTTGTTATTTATTGTGCTTGTTACGTTCTTAAATTCTTCACCTGACCTTCCCAAAACATGAAAATCATATCCTCTTGATTCAGTAGTATAAGAAGGGCAGTAGCAGGTAGAATACCAAGGACAACATTCATAAGATCCAGTAATTGTACTATGCCCATCGGCTGTTTCAATTTTTTCTAATGTTTGCCATCCATTTATAGTTGTTTCTGCACCTGGTAAAGTTGGCTCTATATACATTAAATCGCTAAATTGACCATTGGTAGCATGCAGGTTTTTTACATGATTCCAGTAAACTGGCTCATCATTACAATTTCCAAGTACGCAAGGTAGATCTCTAACAATAAGCGTGGAAATTCTTATGGCTATTGGAGCACTGGCGTTATTGCCACTATTCTTGGATATTACGCCTAATTTAAAAGACCCATTATAATCATACAACCATTCTAAAGATTCATCTGCTCCGATGTCGCCGTTGTGGGGAGAAAATTGAGCAAAAGAAGTATTTGAGAGGAATAAGAAAAAGGCGATGAATACCAAAAACTTGTTAAAGATAGATACATTCATAATCGAGGGAGGTTTATGTTTAACGCAAAAAATTTATTGAAAATGATTTAAAAAAAGTGGTCTGCAAAAAAAAACTTATTGAAAACGCCGAAATTATATTTATAGCCTATAAGACTGGTGTAGTCAATAAATGTGCTAAGAAAAAGTTAGATTAACCAAGTAAAAAATGGCTGTGCTAGATCAGTTCCAATTATGAATTTATTTGTGCAACACAAGGCATTTACTGTTTTATCCAACTGGTCAATAGATGGATAAGTGATGACAGTAAATAACATAAATACAAGTGATTTCTTCATAACTGAATTTTAAATTTACGGGTGTAAAAGTATCTATTCAATTAATCTTGCACGATGATCAGGGTTAAGAAGCGAATTTACTTCCTGGTGAGCCGTTTACGAATTCGACTTAAGGCTTCAGGTGTTATTCCTAAATACGAAGCAATCATGTATTGAGGAATGTTTTGAATAACATTAGGTCTATTTTCAATTAAACTTAGGTAGCGTTCTTCTGGAGATTTCAGAAGAAGAGCTTCATATTTTTCTGAAAGCAGCATGAATAAATGTTCCGTAAGCATTCGACCTAATTGTAGAAATTTAGAATTTTTTTGATAGAGTTGAGAAAGTTTATCCTTGTGTATTAGCATCATGGATGTGTTCTCTAATGCTTGAATATAGGCCTTTGATTTTTCATCTGAAAGAAAACTGGTATAACTGGAAATAAAATCATTGGCGAAAAAGAAACCACGGATGTGTTTTTTGCCCTCAACAAGATAGTAGTAACTCAATAATCCTTCATCAATAAATGCAATATAGTTACAATACTCGCCTTCTTTAATTAAGAATTCTCCCTTGTCAATTTTTTTTTCAATTAAGTCTTTCGAGATGACTAACCATTCACTATCCGTAAACTTGATGAAATTAGAAATTGTATTTCTTGTATTTTCTTCCAAAGGCAATTTTTAGGGGGATTAATATTTAACAATAGATATCTGAAATTTAATCAATTTAAGTAACTCTTTTTCAAACGAGGTTAATTTTGTTTGAAAAACAAAACAACGAATTTTGCTGCGTAAAAAAGTTTACAATAAATCAATAGACACCCCAAAACCATTAATTTTTAACTTGATTTTTAGCACCTTACATGTTTCAGTATTTTAAATTTCCTGTTCTAAAAATAGGTCGCATTTTTTTGGTTGTTCGATTCTATCCGTTTTCTTATTATTTTTAATTTTCTGTTGTCACAAATAATACACTTTTTTTTTTAAAAAAGCAACTAATTTATCAATGCTTAATACGTTTAAAAATTAGAGTGGTTAAGTTAATTAAATATGGTAAGCTCTAATTCATAAATTAACTATATGTATTGATCAAATGAATAATTAAAATTATGTTTTTAGGCAAAAAAAACAGAAGATAAAAGCCAGCCAAATTAGGTGGCTTTTCTATGCGCAAAGTAAGTACAGTGTATGTAGGTATAAGCAAACGCTTTGTATTTAAAACATCTTACTCACTTATGTCTTCTAATTTTAATAAAAAAGCATGTTCCAAGGCAATTTCTTTTAAACTTTCAAACCTTCCAGAAGCACCGCCATGACCTACGTCCATATTACAAGACATCATCAATAAATTAGTGTTGGTTCTGTAAGCTCTAAGTTTTGCAATCCACTTAGCAGGTTCCCAATACTGAACTTGGCTATCCCAGTAACCTGTTGTAATCAATAAATTGGGGTAGTCCATTTTCTGAACATTGTTGTATGGCGAGTAGGATTTAATATAGTCATAATAAACTTTGTCTTTAGGGTTTCCCCACTCATCAAATTCTCCAGTAGTAAGTGGTATTGTTTCATCCCACATTGTATTAATCACATCTACAAAAGGAACTCCCGCAATAACGCCGTTCCATAAGTTGGGTTCCATATTAATAATAGCCCCCATTAAAAGTCCACCAGCACTTCCACCTTGAGCATATAAATGAGAAGGGCTGGTAAATTTAGTATCTACCAAAAACTTTCCGCAATCTATAAAATCATTAAACGTGTTTTTCTTCTTCAGTAGTTTTCCATTTTCATACCAATCTCTACCCATTTCTTGTCCGCCACGCACATGTGCTATGGCAAAAGCAAAGCCACGATCTAATAAACTTAATCTACTTGTGCTAAAGTAAGGGTTCATATTTGCGCCATAAGAACCGTAACCATATAATAAAACTGGAGCAGATCCATCTTTTGTAAATCCTTTTTTATATACAATAGATATGGGTACTTGTGTTTCGCCGTCTCTACTTGTTGCATACAATCGTTCTGAAACGTAATTACTAGCATCAAACTTTCCTCCCAGTACTTCTTGTTGTTTTAACAAAACACGTTCTTTAGAAAACAAGTTGTATTCGTATACAGAACTCGGAGTGGTTAATGATGTGTATGAAAATCTAAATAAATCGGTATCAAAATCAAGATTAATATTTGCAAAAAGAGAGTACGTAGGATCATTAAAACTAATGTAGTGCTCTTCGCCCGTTTCCCAGTTCATAACGCGCATTTCTGTTAAACCATTTTTTCGCTCGTTAAGCACTAAGTAGTTTTTAAATATGTTTAAGCCACTTAAAAATACATTCTCTCTATGTGGAATAAGAACTTTCCAGTTTTCCTTGGATGGTTTAGCTACTGATGTTTTCATCAGTTGATAATTTTTTGCATCTAAATTGGTTCGAATAAAAAACGAATCTTTGTAATGACTTACAGAATATTCTAGATTTCTTTCTCTAGGTTGAACAATAGACCACTCACCTGCCGGATTATCTGCGTCTAGAAATCTAAATTCGGTGGATAGGGTTTGATACGAAGCTATAAATAAGTACTTACTACTTTTAGATTTATAAACAGAACAGCTAAAGGTCTCATCTTTTTCTTCAAACACTAATTCATCCATAGAAGCATCGGTTCCAAGAACGTGTTTAAAAATTTTATGCGAACGCAGTGTAGCCTCGTCTTGCTTTACATAAAAGAGCGTTTTATTATCATTTGCCCAAGTTATACCTCCGGTGGTATTTTCAATTTTGTCTTTAAAAACTTCTCCGGTAGCCAAGTTTTTGATGTAAATGGTGTATTCTCTTCGAGAAACTAGATCGGTACTAAAAGCTAAAAGCTGATTGTTTGTACTGACGGACCAATCTCCAAGAGCAAAATAATTTTGATCTTTTGCAAGCTCTGGTAAATCCAATAGTAGTTCCTCTTTACCCGCGCCTTCGTTTTTTTTACGGAAGTAACGTTTGTAGTCTTCTCCCTCTTCAAATTTTGAATAATAAGTAAAACCGTTGTCTGAGTAAGGAACCGATTCGTCGTCTTGTTTTATACGCGAGACGTACTCTTGGAAAAGAGTATCCTGTAGAACTTTTGTATCGGACATGTGAGCATCTAAAAAGGAATTCTCTTCTACCAAATAATCTAAAACATCTTGGGTTTGTGGATCTGCTTGTTCAGACTCTTTTTGCGCATCTGAAAGACGCATCCAAAAATAATCATCAATTAATGTATCTGAGTGGTAATTTAGTTGGCTGGGTATTGCCTTAGCAATTGGTTCCTTCATTTGTTTGTTTTGGGCAGTTTGGCAGGCAGTTGTCGCTAGTAGAATAAATACAATAAAAATTGAATTTTTCATAAGTCCATTGGTTAATTAATATTCTCCGGAAAACTAGTGAATTTTCGACAAAAGACATAAGCATGCACAGATAAGTTACCAATACATAAATGGGCACTACTATTTAATTGTTTTAATTTGACAACGATTATTTGTACTCGTTAATCCAGTAATAAAAAACGTACTGGAAAACAAGCGAATATAAAAACCCCCTGATTGCACTGAATATCCTAGAAAATATTTTAGGTACGATTATTGAAATGATCCGAGTATAAAATTAGTAAAAACTCACCCCCCAAAGCAATGAAATTTTCTACTTTCTTTCTAAGTCTTTTGATATCACTGTCATCATTTGCAGACACTTCAGAATGCGACTTAAACTTTGACTATTCAAATACTGGGTCAAACATGACCTTTTTCTTTACGCCTTCCGCAGTATCTAATCTTCATTCTGATGGTATTATTGGAGCCTTTTACCTAAACAATAATGGAGCGTACATTTGTGCCTCTTCAATGAGTTTTTCGGGTTCCCAAACTCAATTACCGGTAATGGCAGATGATACGACTACGCCAGAGAAAGATGGATTTCAGCCTGGAGAAACCATTTATTGGTTTTTTAAATCCTCCGATGGATCGATGCATTCCTTAAACACAAACTCATCTGATGGGTTTCAAACAAACGCCATTTCCATTGTAGATGCCTTAGAGGTAAATATCATGGAATGTGGAGAAGAGAATGAAAATGATTCTTGCCAAAACCTAGATTATTCCTATACGAATACTGGAACAAACATGACCTTTGCACTTCCGAACTCCTCAATTTCATCAATTTCATCTTTAGGAAATGGAACCATTGGTGTTTTTTACACCAATAATCAAGGAACACTTATATGTGCCGGATCAACCGAATTGTCTGGTTCAGAAACAGCCTTCCCTATTATGGGAGACGATCAAACAACACCAGATGTAGATGGATTGGTAAACAACCAAGAGCTTGTTATTTTATTTACTGCTCAAGAAGGTGACCAATACAAACTAACCCCGCATCCAACTCAAGGATTTTTGGTAAATGATCTGTACTATGTAGATCAGTTCGAAACAGAACTGTATTGTTCTTCTACAGAAGACGTTTATGGTTGTATGAACGAGGATGCCAACAATTTTAATTCGGAAGCTACTATTGGAGACAATTCTTGTACGTATGATGTACTGGGTTGTACCGATGAAACCGCCAATAATTTTAATACTCAAGCTACTATAGAAGATGAAAGCTGTACTTATGATATTTCTGGCTGTACCGACAGTGGCTCGTGCAATTACAACCCAGAGGCGGTAAACGACGATGGTTCGTGCATCTATGTCTCCAGTCCTTTTTCGTATGAAATAGCTGTTTCTCCTGCAAGTTGGAGTGCAGCAATTACCGACAACTACAACAGTGGTATCCTCTCAATAGACGAGTCTAACGATTTAGGTTGTCATGAATTCGATTTTAACTTTGAAGGTGCAATTGCTTTAATACAAAGAGGCGAATGTCAATTTAGTTTAAAAGCATTAAATGCACAAAATGCAGGTGCATCTGCTGTTATTATATACAACAATACTTACGGAGACATATCCATGGCTGCTGGAAGTTATGCAGATGAAATTCACATTCCTGTATATTCTATGGATGGATCTTCTGGAGAAGAGCTTTCTTCTTGGTTAGAAAACTCAAACAACTCCTATACAACAAATCTTCAAGCTCATACCCTGTCAATTGCTACCGCTGCTTTCGATTGTGAAGGCAATTGCGTAAATGATGCAGATCAAGATGGCATTTGTGATGAAGACGAAATAGAAGGATGTCTTGAGGCCACTGCATGTAATTTCAACCCTGAGGCGACAGAAGAAAACAACTCTTGTACGTTCGCCCAAGCAAACTATGATTGTACTGGCAATTGCTTAAATGATTCAGACAACAACGGTATTTGTGATGAGGACGAAGAAGAGAATAACAATTGCTTGAGCTTAGATTACAACTACACAAATACAGGCTCTAACATGACCTTAGCCTTACCAAATTCATCCATCGAATCTATTCTAGATTTGGGTGCTGGTAGTTTAGGTGCATTTTACTACAACAGTCAAGACGATCTTATTTGTGCAGGTTCAACCTCTTTAGATGGATTGGAAACAGCCTTCCCAATTATGGGGAACGACGAAACCACCGATCAAGTAGACGGTTATCTTAACAACCAAAACTTAAATTTAATCTTCACGGCTTTAGGTGGTTCTCAGTATGAACTTACACCATCACCTAACGAGAGTTTTGTTACAAACGGAATTTATTATGTTACTTCCTTTGCGTACGAACTAATACAATGTGGTGATGAAATACTTGGATGTACAGACCAAGATGCAAACAACTACAACAGCCTAGCAAATACAGACGACCAAAGCTGTACCTATGATGTGCTTGGTTGTACAGACCAAGA